>CBDTZF010000090.1:0-8960 GCA_965364825.1 uncultured Rhodocyclaceae bacterium
GGGGTAGACCCAACACTCGTGTTTATGTCGAGCTCGGCGCAAACACGAGGGTTGGGTCTACCCCAAGTAGATGCGAGCGCCGTTGCCAGCCGGACCGACGAGCACGCTGACCGCTGCGGGTATCGAATTCTGCTGCCCTGTGGGCTGGCAGGCCGCCGACGTGACCAGCAGCAGGGCGGAAAGCGCGCCGAGCGCAACGCGGGTAGCAGACATTCAAGGGCCCTGATCGATCTGAAGACTGGCGCAGACCACTTTCAGCGGCGGGCTCACGCCCAACCGATGTTGCGTAATCGATTCATCCATGGCTCGCCACGGCAAGACCAAGTTCCGATTTCACACGTTGCAGCCGTGCGCGCACTTCTTGAGCGACACTGGCAACCTCGGTGTTGCTGGTCATCTGCAGCACGGCCACCGGATCCATGAATGCGACCACCAGGCGCCCGTCCGCTTCCTCGCGCACGACGACATTGCAGGGCAGCAGCAATCCGATGTCGGGCTCTGCACTCAAGGCGCGGTGGGCCAGCGGCGGATTGCATGCGCCGAGGATCCGATACGGGAGGACTTCGACGCCGAGCTTGGCCTTCATAGTGGCCTGGACATCAATTTCGGTGAGGACACCGAAGCCTTCCGCCTTGAGCGCCTCGGTGACGCGAGTGACGGCTTGGTCGAATCCCAAGCCGGTAAGCTCGCAGTGGAATCCGTAGGCGGCCGACGCCGGAGAAGATGAGGGAATCACAAAGAAATCCTAAGTGCTGAACCGAGGTGCCGAGCCTAACCATCCATCCTTCCATCCAGCCCTGATCCGTGCCGCGAATCGACCGAAGCGGCCCCGGTACAGCCTTGCGCACAGGAAGGTCGGAGCCATGACCCGATGCGCCAGTCGCGCATCGAAGGAAGAGTGAAGCTACGTGCTTCTCGCAGCGAAGTCTGTGCGTTGGCGAACGCTGATTCCGGCGACAAACGATTAACTAACGGCAGTTGCCGCGCCATGTGTTCGCTGCCGTACCGACAGCAGTAGCTTCGTGGCGAAAATTGTGTCTGTTGGGCTTTTTGCGGGTTGATTTGCTTCACGAGGCGTGCGTACCAACGCGGCGCGCAGACATTGCAGCGCGTCTCTGCCTCTCCTTATTTCAGGCGCTTTCGTGCCTAGAGCGCATGCTCAGGCGATCTGATCTGGTTCACAACGGAGGTTTCCATGAAGTCAATGATCTGGATAGCAACTGGTTCGGTATCCGCGCTCGCCAGTGGCGTGGCGTCCGCGCAGACCGGCAATATGATGAATGGTGGCGGCATGTGGGGCGCTGGCTGGATGGGCGGATACGGCGGCTATTGGGGGCCAATCCTGCTGGTCGTCGTGGTTGGCGTGGTCGTTTGGGCCGTCCTGCAAAAGCGCAAGTGATCCAGGAGGGCAGCGACTCGTATCGGGGTGCCCATCAACGACTCGCGGAACCGCCACCATGCAGCCGACCTTGACCGCTTCCTACTTTTCCGATCGCAAGCACGGGACACATTTGTTAACTGCACCCGAATTCCGTCTTTCGGAGATGACCGATGAGCAAACATGAACACACGGCCAAGCACGAACCGGGGAACAAGCCGACCCAGGACGAAGTGGCGAACAAGGCCTACGCCACCAATGTGAAGGAAGGCCGTCCGCAAGGACATGCAGACCAGAACTGGTCGGACGCCGAAGCCCAATTGCAGCACGCAGGTGCCGGTCAAGCTGACCACCCTGAGCACCACGATGAGCACAAGGGCCATCAGGATCACCATGCCCACATGGCGGCGGATTTTCGCAATCGGTTCTGGATTTCGCTGGTCCTGACCCTGCCGATCCTCGCGCTTTCGCCGCTGCTGCAATCGCTGGTGGGCCTGCGGGAAGCCGTCCGCTTCTCCGGCGACCTCTACGTCCTGTTCGGCTTTTCCTCAGCGGTCTTCTGGTACGGCGGGTGGCCCTTCCTCAAGGGCCTGTACACCGAGCTCAAGTCCCTCAAGCCGGGGATGATGACGCTGGTGGCCGTGGCCATCACCACCGCCTATCTGTACAGCAGCGCCGTGGTCTTTGGTCTGACCGGCAAGATGTTCTTCTGGGAGCTGGCCACCCTGGTGGACATCATGCTGCTGGGGCACTGGATCGAGATGAAGTCGGTGATGGGCGCCTCCAGGGCGCTCGAGGAACTGGCCAAGCTCATGCCCTCGGATGCGCACAAGCTGATGCCCGACGGCAGCGTGAAGGACGTGCCGTTGAGCGAGCTGGCGGTTGACGACAAGGTTCTGGTCAAGCCGGGCGAGAAAGTTCCGGCCGACGGCACCGTCGTCGAAGGTGAGAGCTCGGTCAATGAGGCGATGCTCACCGGCGAGTCGACGCCGGTCGCCAAGAAGAGCGGCGGCAAAGTCATCGGCGGCGCCATCAACGGCGAAGGCTCGCTGACCATCGAGGTCAAAGGGACCGGTAAGGACTCGTTCCTTTCGCAGGTGATCGACCTCGTCAAGCAGGCCCAGGAAAGCAAATCGAAGACGCAGAACCTCGCCGACACTGCGGCGATGTGGCTCACCCTCATTGCGCTGGTCAGCGGTGCGGGCACCTTCCTGGTCTGGCTGGTGTTCATGGACCAGGAACTTGCGTTTGCCATCGAGCGCGCCGTGACGGTGATGGTGATCACCTGTCCGCATGCGCTCGGGCTGGCCGTGCCGCTGGTGGTGGCCGTCTCCACGGCCTTGGGCGCGAGCCATGGGCTGCTGATCCGCAATCGCGCGGCATTCGAAGGTGCGCGCAAGCTGCAGGCCGTCATCTTCGACAAGACCGGTACGCTGACCGAGGGCCGCTTTGGTGTCACCGACACCTTGCTGCTGGCACAGGACATCGACGAGGCCACGCTGCGCAGCTACGCAGCCGCCGTGGACGCGAATTCCGAACACCCCATCGCCAAGGCGATCGCCGCGTCATCGGACGCAAAGCTGAGCGTCGAGAGCTTCAAGAGCATCCCCGGCAAAGGCGCCGAGGGCAAGGTCGACGGCCGGGAGGTCAAGGTGGTCAGCCCGGGCTACCTGCGCGAGCAAAACATCGATCTCACGGACGATCGAATCGAACCCCTGCAGGCCCAAGGCAAGACGGTCGTGTTCATCCTCGTCGACGGGCAGTTGAAGGGGGCGATTGCCCTGGCCGATATCGTCCGGCCCGAGGCGAAGCAGGCCATCGAAGCGCTGAAGGCGCTGGACATCCGCTGCATGATGCTCACCGGCGACAACAAGGCGACGGCCAAGTGGGTTTCGGACCAAATCGGACTGGACGAATACTTCGCTGAAGTGCTGCCGCAGGACAAGGCTGCCAAGGTGAAAGAGGTCCAGGCGCGCGGCGCGTTGGTTGCCATGACCGGCGATGGCGTAAACGACGCACCGGCACTGGCGCAAGCCGATGTCGGCATCGCCATCGGTGCCGGATCCGACGTGGCGGTGGAAACCGCCGACATCGTTCTGGTGCGCAGCAACCCGATGGATGTCGTGGCCATCGTCCAGCTGTCTCGCGCCACCTATCGCAAAATGATCCAGAACCTCTTCTGGGCGACAGGCTACAACGTCGTTGCCATCCCACTCGCCGCGGGCGCCCTGTTCGCATGGGGCGTGCTGCTCACGCCCGCCTTGGGTGCCGCGCTGATGTCGGTGAGCACGGTGATCGTGGCCTTCAACGCACGGCTTCTGAAAATCAAATCCAACCCGCAGAAAAAAGGCGGAGAACAGGGTTCCCCAAGCGATATGGAGCTATCTGCCCGCAAAAATCGAACGGAAACAAAACCATGAACGAAAACATTGCACATTCCGGAGCGTGGGGAATCTCCCTGATCGTGATCGTGGTGGCCTCATGGTTTCTGTACCGCTACCTCGCACCCAAGACGTGGAAGGAGTGGGCGGGTGCCAGCGTGATCCAGGCGTTCATCATTGCCCTCTATGCGGAGATGTATGGCTTTCCGCTCACCATCTATCTGCTCGTCCGGTTCTTCGGCCTCGATGCGACCAACCTCAACGCCAACCTTTGGTCCACGCTGCTGGGTTACGGCGAGACGGGCATGATGATCTCGATGATCCTTGGCTACATGCTTTTGTTCGCCGGCTTAGGAATATTCATGGAAGGATGGCGGGAACTTCACCGCGCCCGAAAGGAAGGCCGGCTCGTCACGGACCGCCTCTATGGTTTGGTGCGACACCCCCAATACACCGGACTTTTCATTGCGCTATTCGGCGAGGGCATCGTGCACTGGCCCACCGTTTTCTCCCTCGCGCTATTCCCTGTCATTGTTCTTGCCTATTACTTGCTGGCGCGAAGCGAGGAGCGAAAAGTTGAGAAAGAATTCGGCGACGAATATCGCGAATACCTGAAACGCGTGCCGATGTTTATTCCGCGCTGGGGGCAATGGGGGGCCATGACCAGCACGCGAGACGATACATCCGATTCAATCTCTCCATCCAGCGGGCAACCGAAATCGAAAGCACAATAAGAAGCATGACAATCAATGCTCCGCCGCGTGTCGACGGGATGGCACCAGACCTTCCTCTGATGCAGCAGCAACAAACGATCCCGCCGGACTTTGGAGAGGCGCGGCTCGACGCGCTGCAGCGTCAAGCCTTCGACTATTTCCTGCACCACACCAACCTGGTGAACGGGCTGGTGGCGGACACCTCTCGTCCTGACTCAGTCGCCAGCATCGCCGCAGTGGGCTTCGCTTTGGCGGCGTATCCGGTGGGCGTAGAGCACGGCTGGATGACGCGCGCCGAAGCGATCCAGCGCACGTTGGCGGTGCTCCGCTTCTTCTGGACCAGCCCGCACGGTACAGCGCCCGACGCGACCGGGCACAAGGGTTTCTACTATCACTTCCTCGAGATGGACACCGGCCGCCGTGCGGGCCTGTGCGAGTTGTCCACCGTCGACAGCAGTTTCCTGCTCGCGGGCATGCTCGCTGCGGCCGCGTATTTTGTGCAAGAGAATGAAGACGAACAGACCATCCGGACGCTGGCCGACGCGCTCTACCGCCGTGCAGATTGGCACTGGGCGTGCCATGGCGGCGCAACGGTCACGCACGGATGGAAGCCCGAAAGCGGGTTTCTGGCCTACCGCTGGGAAGGTTACGACGAGGCGGCCCTGCTGTACATCCTCGCGCTGGGATCACCGACGCACCCTCTGCCAGCAGAGAGCTACGCCGCATGGACCTCGACGTATGAATGGAAGCATATTTACGGTTACGAGTTCGTCTACGGCGGCCCGCTCTTCATCCACCAGTACTCCCACATCTGGGTCGATTTTCGCGGCATCCAGGATGCGTTCGCACGGGACAAAGGCATCGACTATTGCGAGAACAGCCGCCGAGCGACCTATGTGCAGCAGGAGTACGCGATCCGCAACCCGCTCGGATTGACCGGCTATGGCGCCAACTTCTGGGGTCTGACGGCGAGCGACGGGCCAGGGCAGATGACCCGTCGAAGTCGCGGCACCCAACGCTCGTTTTTCGACTATGTCGCCCGCGGTGTGCCCTACGGTCCCGACGACGGAACCGTCGCACCCTGGGCCGTGGTCGCATCGCTCCCGTTCGCCCCCGAGATCGTCTTGCCGACGGTGCGGCATTTTCAGGACGCATATCCGCAAGCGTCCGGCGAATACTGTTTCAGGTGCAGCTTCAATCTGAGTTTTCCGAACGCGGCACACCCCGGCGCGGGCTGGACCTCGCCCTACCACTTCGGCATCAATCTCGGCCCGGTCGTGCTGATGTGCGAGAACTACCGGTCAGGGTTGCTCTGGCAGTTGATGAGAGCTTGCCCCGCCATCGTCAGCGGGCTGAGGCGGGCGGGATTCAAGAACGGTTGGTTATGAGCGCGCCCACCAGGCGAGCGCTCGGTCCTCAGAGACACGCGCGGTGAAACATCATTACGTATGGCTCGTTTGGTCGAGCGCCTTTCTGATTCCGTGGGCTGCGCTCTACCTGGCCAAGCCGACACTTCGTGCGGTGATGTGGCGCGCCAGTCTCGCGACCACGCTCTTCGGGCTCACCGAGCCGATCTTCGTGCCTGCATACTGGAACCCGCCAAGCCTTTTCGAGTTGGCGCAGCGCACCGGATTCGACATCGAGAGCCTGATTTTTTCTTTCGCTCTCGGCGGCATCGGCACGGTGCTGTACGACGCCTTCGCCGGTCGAGACCTCGTGCCAGCCAGCGCCGAGATGCGCCAAGCGCCGCAGCACCGCCTGCACCGGTGGGCACTGCTGGTGCCGTTCGCGGCGTTTGTGCCGCTCTACGTCCTACCGTGGAATCCGATCTACGCGGTGCTCGCCTGCCTGGTGCTGGGCGCGATCGCATCGAATCTCTGCCGCCCGGAGCTCCGGCGCAAGTCCTTCGTCGGAGGGCTTCTTTTCCTCGCTCTGTACACCGTGTTCATGCTGGGATTGAAGTGGTTCGCACCCGGCTACATCGTCGCTGTCTGGAACCTGCCCGCACTGAGAGGCGGGCTGTTGTACGGCATACCCACCGAAGAGCTGTTGTTCGGCTTTGCGTTCGGTCTGTACTGGTCGGGCGTGTACGAGCACTTCACCTGGAGCGTGAGTGTCAAAGCGATCAAAGCCTCTCAGCGGAAGTTGACACGCCGGCGGTTGTGAATCGCAGTCGCTGCGACTTTCTGCATGGGTGGCCCCGGGCCACATCAAGGGCTCCTTCGTTCTCCGGGTTGGTCTTCTAGAGCCAGCGGCGCAAAGCTCGTCCGATGGCTTCGAGCGGCCGGTTCGTCCAGGACCGCCGAGACCACCTGTCTCCGAGGACCAGGCGCGATGTCGATACGTCCTCGCAGAACTGCCGGCTCAGCAGCGCGCAATCATCGGGTGCGGTCATCGCCAGCAGCAGCTCGTAGTTGAGAAAGAAGCTGCGGTAGTCGAGGTTGGCGCTCCCGAGCGTCGCCCACCGTCCGTCGACCACGACGGTTTTTGCATGCAGCATGCGCGGCAGGTACTCGTAGATACGCACGCCGGCGGACATCAGCGACGCGTAGAGCGCGTGCGCCGCCCATCGTGTGATCGGCACGTCGCTCTTCGCCGGCACCAGCAATCGCACGTCGACGCCCCGACGCGCACAGGCCATCAGCTGGCGCAGGGTGGACAGATCGGGAACGAAGTAAGGCGTCGTGAGATAGACGCGCTCACTTGCCGATTCAAACGCCTCGGCGTAGAGGCAGCGAATGCGATGCCGGCAGGCTCGCGTGTGGTTCGAGACGAGCTGGAGCTCGCGCACGCCGCGCTGAACCGGTGTCCAGCTGCGGTGCCCGCGCCAGAACGCGTCGAACAGTTGCGCCGCATCGCCTGCCAGGGCCCCCGAAACTGCCGCGTGCGTGTCTCGCCACCGCGACTCGCCGTAGCATTGGTACGAACTCTCCCGGTGAATATTGAACCCGCCGACGTACGCGACGCGGTCGTCGACAACGAGCAGCTTGCGGTGGCTCCGCCGATTGTAGCGCAACGGATCGCGCCACCTCCAGCGATGGAACCATCGCAGATGCACGCCGTGGTCGCGCAGGTACCGCTGCAGCGAAGACGACGTGCTGCCCCAGGCACCTGCCGCGTCCAGATGCACCCGTACATCGACGCTCGCGGCGGCGCTTCTCGCCAGCGCCTGGGCAAACCTCCAGCCGATCTCGTCGCTGGCGAAGATGTAGCTTTCCATGCGCACGACGGCGGTGGCGCTGTCGATCGACGCGAGCATCGCTTCGTACAGTGCGTCGCCCTCCGTGAACAGCTCGTCGATATGACTCAGCCGAGCCTCGGGTCGCAGGCTGGCGATTACCGGTTCCAGGCCTGGAGGCATCGGGTCGGGCATCGTCACGATCGCAACTGACGTCGCGTGAGCAGGACGGCCGCCGGAGGCAGGATGATCCACTGCAGGACGGGAACCAGCCCGACGTTGACGCCCCACAAGATTGGCATGTCGGCCGAGTAGGTCCATCCCTCGAGCCACCGCCCGCTCGTGGCGAGCACCTCGATGGCGGTCGTGATCAGCACACCGATGATCACGAAGATTGCGATCGCCATTCGCCCCGACTGCTGCAGCCAGTCGCGGCCACGGCCGGATAGCACCGCGACGGTCCAGAAGGCGATGAGCATGATCCCCGCATCGCCGAAGGCAGCGCGCGTGCAGTACTTCAACGCGTCGCCGTGCGGCATCCTTGCCATATCTTCGAACAGCGGAGACTGGATGATCTCCCATGGAAAATTCAGCAGGAACGCGAAGCCGGCCAAAGCGAGTTCGGGCCAGCGAAGGGCGTTCCGCAGGTGCTTTGAAAAGCCAGGCTTCGTAGGCTTCACAATCGCAAAAGCCTTGCTTGTGCGGACTTCTTCGATGCGGGGTCCAAGCAACACATGGTGTGCTCAATGAGGCCGCAGACCGCCGTGCCATCTGAGACGCCATCCGGCAGGTCGCGCCATTCACGCAAGGCGTTATACATGCGGCGGTAGCTCTTTTTCTACGCTTCAGGCGAACGGTGCGCCGCCAGTGCGCACATCTCGGTATCGATGGCAGTTAGCTCGGCGATAGCTGCCTCACTCAATCCGCTGTCCTGCACTAGCCCCAACTGAGCCAAGGCCCCGGCCTCGTGAAAGGCGCGGAGAAACTCGTCAGTGTCTTCGGTCGCATAGGAGCGCATTCCACGCACGGCCTGTCTGGCGTGGGAAATGATTGTCTGCTCAATCATTTTTTCCTCCTTTTCCGTAGTTACTCGTATTTAGTCTTCGCGTGGAAATATGTGCCATCTCACAGTCCACTGTGGGTCGACTGCGGTCAGTTGACATAGCATGACAATGCCGTAACTGCTTTTTCCGTTCCACTGCACCTCAGACCCCACTCTTAGCGTGCTTTATTTTCCGTTTTCTGAAGCGACCCCATCAACTGCGCGATCTGGCGTGCCTCGGCGGCATTCGCATCAAGCCTGGGGCCGT
>CBDTZF010000091.1:0-8927 GCA_965364825.1 uncultured Rhodocyclaceae bacterium
GGCGCTCGACAAGGAACTGGCAAAATCCGGCGAACCGGTGTTGGTCAATCTCGCTTCGGCCGAGTATTTCAAGGCCGTGCGTGTCAAGGAACTGGATCGGCGTATCGTCACTCCGGTGTTCGAGGACTGGAAAAACGGTCGCTACAAAGTGATCAGCTTTCATGCCAAGCGTGCCCGCGGGCTGATGGTGCGCTACGCGATCGACCATCGCATCGAGACCGTCGATGAACTCAAGGATTTCGACTACGGTGATTACACTTACGATGCCGACGCTTCGGGCGCGGATCGCTGGATCTTCCGCCGCCGCCAGTCATAACGGAGCACCCGAATGAGCGTCAAAATCAGCCATACCTTTGATAGCGGCAGCGTTGAGGTGATCAATGCGGACGCTGCCGACAACATCCGCCTGCGCCTGCGACCGGATAACGCCGCTGCGTTCTGCCAATGGTTTCACTTTCGCGTGCATCAGTGCGCCGGCGTGCGCTTGCGCATGGTGTTCGAGAATGCGGCTGACGCTGCCTATCCGGACGGCTGGCTCGATTATCGCGCGGTGGCGTCCTACGATCGCAATCACTGGTTTCGCGTGCCGGGAACGCGATACGAAAGCGGTCAGTTGATCATCGAGCACACGCCCGAGCGTGACACGATCTACTACGCTTATTTCGCACCCTATTCGTATGAGCGCCACCTCGACCTGCTCGCCTCGGCCGAGCTGTCACCGTTTGCCCAGGTCACGCATCTGGGTGATTCGGTGGAGGGGCGTGGCATCGAAGCCGTGGTGGTGGGCCGTCCAGTGTCCGACCGTACGCCGGTGTGGATCATCGCGCGGCAGCATCCCGGTGAGACGATGGCGGAATGGTTCATCGAAGGCCTGCTCGAGCGCTTGCTCGACGGTGCGGATCCGGTGGCCCGACGCATTCGCGAACACGCCTGCCTGTACATCGTGCCCAACATGAATCCCGATGGCGCGGTGCGCGGCAATCTGCGCACCAACGCGGCCGGCGCCAACCTTAATCGTGAATGGCGCGAGCCGACGCTCGAGCGTAGTCCGGAGGTTCATCATGTGCGCGAGCGCATGATCGAAACCGGTTGTGGGCTCTTTCTCGACATCCACGGCGATGAGTCGTTGCCTTATGTTTTCATCGACGGCTCGGACATGGTGCCCGGCGTGCCCGCGTCGATGCCGGCGCGACAGCAGGCGTTTCTCGATGCGCTGTGCGACGCGAGTCCCGATTTCCAGACCACCGAGGGTTACACCGCGGATCGCTTTGGCGAGGAGATGCTGTCACTGGCGACCAAATGGGTGGCGCATCGATTCGGCTGCGTGTCGCTCACGCTCGAAATGCCGTTCAAGGACAATGCGCTGTTGCCCGACGGGCAGACCGGCTGGAGCAGTGCGCGCAGCAAGCGCCTGGGCGCGGCTTTTCTTCAGCCGATCCTCAAGCATCTTGCGGCTGTGTGAGCAGGCGCCATGTCAGAACCCGGTACTCACCCCCGCGCGGCGCCAGACATGGAAGCCCGTGTCGAGGCGATCGAATACAAGCTCATGCACGCCGAAGACCAGCTCGAAAGTCTTAATCTCGCGCTCTATCGGCAGCAGCAGGTGATCGAAAAACTTCAGTCACAGATCAAGGATATGAAGGCTCTGGCGAACTCGGACGCGCCGGAGCCGCGGCGACCCGAAGACGAGATTCCTCCGCATTATTGAGCGGGTTGGACTTTCGCGCGGTTCTGCAGCGGCGTGCGCAGGCGCTCGAAATCACGCGGCGCGACATACTGCAGCACTTCCTTGCCCTCGTTGTCGAGGACGATGTCCAGACCCTTGTCGGGATAGAGCAGGTGCGTCTGCTGCGCATTGACCTCCACGCGTGTGGCGGGCGGGCCGAAGCGCGCGATAATGGTGGCTTCGTCGAGATGCGCTGACGGGACGAAGTTGAGTGCGCTCACCGGCAGTTGCATTGCCGCTTGCAGGTCCGCGGCTTGCAGGGTGGACTTTCTGGTGGTCGATTGCATGTACCCAGTTTTTACGGCGCGCCGGCGCATGCCGGCAATCCGTTCGTCATCGGCTGCCAGGGTCATCACCAGTTTTCCGGTCACGAAACCCAGCCGAGCGCTCGCCACATAGGCTTCCAGCGTGCCGGTTTCGCCCGGCTCGGCAACAATGGCGACGTCGATGTCGGGGCCGAAAGCCGCTTTCGCTTCGGCCAGCGTGCTGCGGTTGAGCGTCAGGCCAAGGACACGGCTGTTGCCATCGGGCAGCACTTCAATATTCCACGGCAGTCGCGATTGTTGTTGCGCGAGTTCTTCCGGCGCCGGGACAAACACCATCGGCAATAGGATGATGGCAACGGTGACCGAGACGATGGCGAGAATGAATTTCATTGGTAATCAGACACGCAATACGGCGACCTTGAGCGGCGGCTGGCCGTCGAAGGTCGGAAAATCGGCTTCCGGATTGATCCAGCCCACCTCCCGAATCTGCCGCCCCGCCTTGCGGGCGCTGCGTTCGAGCTGGTCGATCCACGCCGCGCGATCGACCTTGGCCACATTATTGCAGCAGATCAGCGTGCCGCCTTCGGCCGTGGTCAGCAGGGCCGGTTTGAACAACGCCGGGTAGTCGTGAATGACATCGACGACGCCGAAGGCGCTCTTTGAGTATCGCGGGGGATCGAGCAGCACGATATCGAATTGTGTCGGTTTGAGTTCCGGGAACGGCGGCATCGGCCGGCCGCGCACGCGCTTGAGCTGACCAATGCCGGCGAGCTGGCGAATGGCGGCGAAGAAATCGCTCTTGACGAAGCGGGGGCGTCGCGTAACGGCGTTGAGACGAGCGTTTTCGCGCCCCACTTTCAAGGCCGAATCGGCAAAGTCCACGTTCATCACGAAACTTGCCCCGCCCACCGCGGCAGCCGTGCCCGCGCCACATGTATAAGCGAACAAGTTGAGCACGGATTTATTGTCCGCTTCCTCGAGCAGAAATCTGCGCACCGCGCGCGCGTCGAGAAAGAGCCACGGATCCTGACCATCGTGGCGCGCCTGGATACGGTATTTCACCCCAAGTTCAGTCACCTCGCGGGGCATCATGGCGAGCGCCGACTGTTCAGCGTCGAGCACATTGGCGATACGCGAATGTGCGGCGCTGCGATCGTTGTAGATCAGTGTGTGCTGCGCAAAGTGCGTTTCGTAGAACGTCTCGATTGCTTTCAAGTCCACCGGATCGAGTGGACTGTGAAAGCTTTGCACGAGGAGCAGATCACCGTAGCGATCGACGGTCAGGCCATCGACGCCTTCAACCGTGCCGTGGAAGAGGCGATAACAGTCAGTGGCCTCTTGTTGAAGCTGTTCCATTAGCGGTTCGCGCGCTGTCAGCGCGGTGGCAAGTTGGTGTGACAATGCTGGGGACAGGGATGACTGAGTGGGCACGAACGCGTCCTGAGAATGAATTGCGCATGGTAGCGCAGCTGACACATCGACATACGCAGGAGAAAGGGCGATGACACGCTTGTGGAAGGGTTTGGCAATCGGTCTGTTGGTGGCCGGGCTGGGGATTTTGGGCAGTGGCGACGCCTACGCTGCGACAACGAAAATCCGCGTCGAGACGATTGCGCGCGGGCTCGACGTGCCGTGGGCACTGGCCTTCTTGCCCGACGGCCGCATGCTGGTCACCGAGCGGCCGGGAAATATTCGCATCGTGACAATGCATGGCCGTATTTCTCCGCCGCTGAGCGGTGCGCCTGAAGTGTATGCCCGCGGGCAGGGCGGCTTGCTCGATATCGCATTGAGCCCCGACTTCGCATCCAACCACCAAGTGTTCATGAGCTTTGCGCAACCCACACAGAACGGCGCACGCACGGCAGTGGCACGCGCGGTGATTGATCTGGAGCGACTGGCGCTGAACGATGTGCAGGTGATTTTTGCGCAGCGTGACGATCCGTCAGGAAGTGCGCATTTCGGTTCTCGCTTGGCGTTTGCGCCCGACGGCACGCTGTTCATCACGCTCGGAGAGCGCTACAACTACCGTGACAAGGCACAGGCGCTCGACAGTCATCTGGGCAAGATCGTGCGGATCACGGCCGATGGCGGCGTGCCCCCGGACAATCCGTTCGTCGATACGCCGCAAGCCCTCGATGAAATCTGGTCTTTCGGGCATCGCAATGTGCAAGGTGCCGCAATCCACCCGCGCACCGGAAAACTATGGACTCATGAACATGGCCCGCAAGGCGGTGACGAGGTGAATATTCCCGTGCGCGGCGGCAATTACGGCTGGCCGGTGATCACCTATGGGCGTGAATATGTCACCGGATTTTCGATCGGCGCGGGCACGACGCGCGCGGACGTGGTCGCGCCGCTGCATCAATGGACACCGTCAATCGCACCGTCGGGCATGAGTTTTTACACCGGCGAGCTTTTCCCGGCGTGGCGCGACAGTCTTTTTGTCGGCTCGCTCAAGTTCGGTGTGCTGGTTCGTTTGACGCTTGACGGCGATCGCGTGGTCGGTGAGGAACGGTTGCTGGATGATGTGACCCGACGTATTCGGGACGTGCGCGAAGGGCCGGATGGCGCACTCTACGTGCTCGATGAATACGGCGGACGCATTCTGCGGCTCACGCCGTAATCGCAATGAACAGGCCGCGTCAGTTGGGCGCGCTGTCTTCCTGGTAGCGTCTGAACTGGTTTTTGCCCGCACGTTTGGCTTCATACATCGCGTGGTCGGCCTTGCGCAACAGGGTTTCGGCGTCCTCGGCGTCATCGCGGAAAAGCGCGATGCCGATGCTCACCGATACTTCCAGCATATGCTCGTCATAGGCGATCGGTTGCGCGACCGCGGCCATGATGCGACGCGCAAATTGATCGGCATCGTCGATCTGCTTGAGTTCCTCGGCGATGAGCAGGAATTCGTCGCCGGCGTAGCGCCCAACGGTGTCGATACGCCGTGCGCAACCCCGCAAACGTCGCGCTACCACCTTGAGCACGGCGTCGCCGGCGTCATGACCGAAGGTGTCGTTGATGTCCTTGAAACCGTCGATGTCGACGAACATCAATGCGATCCGCTGGTCTTGTTGTTGTTCGCCCCGTTGTATCGCGGCGGCAAGCTGTTCGTTGAAGCGTGCGCGGTTGGGCAGCTTGGTCAGCGTGTCGTGGTAGGCGAGGTGCCGTGACTGCGCTTCGCGATCGCGCAGCGCCATTTCCAACGCTTTTTGTTCACTCAGGTCTTCGACCAGCGCCACATAGCCGTGAATCTTTCCGTCCGCACGCGCATCCGGCGTAAAGGTGACGCGCACGAAGCGCGCGCCGGACGGGTAGTCAATCTGCATTTCCTCGCGCACATGCTGGCCCCTGAGGGCGGCCTCGGCCCACGGCAACAGCTGACTGGCGGCTTCGCCAAGGACGTCCGCCATGGGCCGGCCGATAATCTCGGCCGGCGTCCGCTCAAGCCATTTCTCGCAGGGCCGGTTCACGTAGCGGTAGTGGTGCTGGTCATCGAGATAAGCGATCAGGGCAGGAATGGTGTCGATGACAAAACGCAAACGTTCGGCATCGAGCGGCATGGGGAGCGGGGCGCTCGGGTCGCCTGGCGTAGCGGTGACCTGATCGAGAAAAACGTACACTTGGTCGATGTCGTGCGGCACGCTGCGCAACCGTACCGAAACCTCGCGCCGCGAACCTTGCGGCACAAGCGTCAATCGTCGTTCGTGCCGCCGTAGGGGCGCCTGGAAGAGAAATTGCGATTGCTCGGGTTCGGTGGTCAGCGAGGCCAGCTCGCGGCTTTGCGCTTCAATGCCGGTGAGGCCGAGCAGGGATCGCGCTGCGGCGTTAAGTCGATTGATCAGACCGTCATCGGTGCACACAATAATTGCGTCACCGGAGTACTCGAAAATGAGCTGTGCTTCGTCTTGCGCCAAGGGAATCTCCGTTTTGCGAGAGTCTTGCGCAGACGCGTGGTGGGGAGCAATGCAAAACTTCCCGGACTTTAGCGTCCGAACCCACCAAATAGGATCCTGTGTGACCAATTCGCCTTTATTACAGCCGGGTGAAACGCGTTTACCGAAAAAGACAGTTTTACGCTGACGTCGGTGTGGTTCCGCTCAATTCGCATCGCCGGATGGCGGCGGCGTACTGCGGGCGACCTCTTCCAGCGTCGTGATGCCGTTGGCGACAACGCGGGCGCCGGCCAGACGCAAGGGCTGCATGCCCTCGCGTACGGCGGCCGCGCGAAACCGGGCAACGTCCATGTCGGGCGTAATCATTTCACGCAGCGACGCACTCATCTGCATCATTTCGTAGAGGCCGACGCGGCCGTGATAGCCCGTCATGCGGCATTCGAGGCACCCTTCCGGCCCCTGTGTTTTGGTCGGCATGGACGATTTCCAGGGCGCCACCAGATCGCGCCAGTCGTCGGGCTCGATCGCATGAGGTTTTTTGCAGTGCGGGCACAGCGTGCGCACCAGCCGCTGTGCAAGCACGCCGAGCAATGTGGAGCGGATGAGGTAGGGCGCAACGCCCAGATCGATCAGGCGGGTGAGCGCGGCGGGGGCGTCGTTGGTGTGCAGCGTCGATAACACCAGGTGCCCGGTGAGTGCCGCCTGAATCGCCATTTCGGCGGTTTCGAGGTCGCGGATTTCGCCCACCATGATCACGTCCGGATCCTGACGCAACAAGGTACGCACGCCACTGGCGAAATCCAGGCCGATGTTTGTTTGTACCTGCATCTGGTTAAGGTGCGGATAAACCATTTCGATCGGGTCTTCAACGGTACAGACGTTCACCTCCGGCGTCGCCAGCATCTTGAGGGTCGAGTACAGCGTCGTCGTCTTGCCCGAGCCGGTCGGTCCGGTCACCAGCAGGATGCCGTTGGGCTGGCTGGACAGCGCCCGCCAGTGCGTTTCTTCGTCGCGCGAAAAGCCGAGATCGACAAACGACTTAAGCAGCACGTCGGGGTTGAAGATGCGCAACACCAGCTTTTCGCCAAAAGCGGTGGGCATGGTGGACAGTCGCAGTTCGATTTCCTCGCCGTTGTCGGCCTGGGTCTTGATGCGCCCATCCTGCGGCCGGCGCTTTTCGACCACGTCCATGCGGCCCATGAGCTTGATGCGATTGACGATCGCTGCCATCACCGAAGTGGGTGTCTGATACACCATATGCATGACGCCGTCGATGCGGAAGCGTACGTTGCACACGTCGCGCCGTGGCTCGATATGGATGTCGCTGGCACGCTGTTCGAAGGCGTATTGCAGCAACCAGTCGACGATGTGCACGACCGCCTGATCGTTGGCGTCGAGCGATTGCCGCGAGCCAAGCTCGATCAGCTGCTCGAAATTGCCGATACCCGAACTCATACCTTCATGCTGGGCCACGGCATGCTTTAGCGAGCGCGCCAAACTATAGAACTCAGCCAGATAGCGGACGATGTCAATCGGGTTGGTGAGCACCCGATGAATGCGGATGCGCAGCGCCTGCTCGAGCACCGACTGCCACTCCGATTCAAACGGTTCGGCGGTCGCGATGGTGACCTCGTTGGCGGCCACCGACACTGGCAGAATGCGAAAACGCGTGGCGTATGCGTGCGAGACCACGTTGCATACTGCGGACACATCGATCTTGAGCGGGTCGATGTGAAAATAGGGCAGACCGGACTGCTTTGCCAGCCAGTCGGTCAGCCGGTCGGCATCGAGCATGTCGTGGGGCGCGCAGGCGCGCACCAGGCGTTGTTCACCGACCAGCGTCAGCGGGTGCAGTTCGTGGCGGCCGCGCATGCGTACGGCGGTCAGCGTTTCGTCGCGATCCTTGCGCGTGATCTGGCCGGCTTCAAGGAGCTGGTCGAGCAGACCTTCGACAGTCAGGCGGCGTTGCGGCGTGTTCGGCATGGTGGACGTGTCATCATTGAGGCAAGGCGGGTGTAGCGCGCCGGGTACGGCAACGGCGCTCCCTGCTTGTTTTTCGGCAGACAAGCCGCAAAATAAACCTGAGTTCCACTAATAAAGGATGTCTTGTGAACATTTTTCGTGCTGTCGCCATGGGCGCGCTGCTGGTTTCGCTTCCCGCCGTGGCGGAGGATATCGGCTCCGTCAATACCGAGTTCAAGTTCACCGGATCGCACAAACTGGTGATCGAAGCTTTTGACGATCCCAAGGTCGAAGGTGTCGCCTGCTACGTGGCCAAACCGGAGCGCGGCGGCGTTGCCGGGGCGTTCGGCGTCGCCGAGGAGGTGTCGGACGTCTCGATTGCCTGCCGCCAGATCGGCCCGATCAGCTTCCGCGAACCGCTGCCGCTCAAGGAAGACGCCTTCAGCGAGCGCCGTTCGATCATTTTCAAGGTGTTGCACGTGGTGCGCATGGTCGACGTGAAACGTAACACCTTGGTGTACCTGACCTATTCCGACAAGATCATTTCGGGCAGCGCGAAGAATTCGGTGACCGCGGTGGCGGTGGATCAGGCCACGCCGATTCCGGTCAAATAGAGTGCGGCGATGGTCGTCCTTGCCCGGTGGCATGACGGCTTTCAGTCAGCGGTTTTCACGCCGCGTGCCGAGAGAAAATCCTGTGCGTGTTGCTTAGCCAGGCTGTTGTCGCCGCGCCCGACGTAGATGAGATCGGCCAGTTTGAGTATGAGGTGATTTTCATGCGCCGCCAGATGGCCGTCGGCAAGCGCCACACGCCACAGATACTCCATCAGCCGGACCTTTTGCGCCGCGCTGAAGTTCTGGTTGATGCGGGATGTGAATGCGTAGTAGCCGGGCGCATCACGGGCTTCCGTCTTGGCCAGCGCGATCAACTCTTCAAGCGCCTGCGCATCGAGGGCGAACTCCTGACGTAATGCCTCGCGCACGGCGGTTTGTTCGGTGGCGTCGAGCGTGTCGTCGGCACGCATCATTTCGACCAGCAAGGCCGCCGTAGCCAGTTGCAGATCGCGTTCGTCGGCGTCGTCTT
>CBDTZF010000092.1:0-8842 GCA_965364825.1 uncultured Rhodocyclaceae bacterium
ACTCCACGTCGTACGGCATCATGTACACCCACGATCTGTCCAAGCGCACCACGGCTTACGCGGCGCTGAACCGCACGACCAACGACGACGACGTCGGACGCGGCGCACTGGCCCGAGCAAATGGTGAAAGCTCGAACGCCATCGGCCTCGGCATCCGCCACGCCTTCTAATCGATTCTTCGATTGGAAATTTGAGAACGGGCACCTTCGGGTGCCCGTTTTTTTTTACGCGATGTCTTGTGTGATTTGGTGTGGTCGGGTTTGAAATCAACAGCCGCTTAGTTGAGCTTTTTCAGGTACTCCTTGGTGAACAGCTTGGCAGGCAAGGGGCGAGGTGTCATTTCGCTGTAAGTGAGCACGGACGTTTCGCCGGCCTTGAGCGCGTCTGACATCACCAGGCGCGTGGGGCGAACGGCGCCCGCCATGGTCTTGAAGTCTTCGTAGAGGCAAGTCTTTAGCAAGCGACCCGAGAGCGCGTAGAACTCGGCCTTGAGCGGCCGGTCGTCGTCGACGCGAATCCAGTATTTGACTTTGGCGTAGGTGACGCTTCCATCGATGGCGTTGAGTTCAAGGACATACGCTTGGTCACCGTCCAGGGTTTCTTCACCCACATAGGTGGGGGTGTAGTCACCGGCGAAATTCGCGCGTGCCAGATCGCCGTTGGCCACCTGGCCGGTGAGCCGCTGCGCAAGCGACAGCCGCACCGGCTGTGAGACGGCGGGCATGAACACCCACAGGTTGCGATCGTGCATGAGTAGAATCTGGCCGCGTTCGCTGACCGGTTCCATGGTCAGGATCACCGTATCGTCGTTGCCCTTCGACAACACGCGGTAGCGCCGGCTTTCGGGCGCATTACCATCTGCGCTCTGGCTTTCAATGTCGATGTCGACCTGAAAGCTGGTTTGCGGGAAACGCGCCTCATCGGCCAGTTTGACAAGTTCAACGGGGTCGGGCGCGGCGGCAACCGGGGCGGACGCGGTGGCGATGGCGGCTGCCAGAATTGAAGCGTGAATCAGCCGCTTACTGAGGCGGAATGGTGCTTTCATGGGTGGTATCCTTGCGACGTTTTAACCTGGAAACGGTAGTTGGACGCGCCCGAGTGTGCGGCTGGCGGGCTGTGTCTGGCAGGGCGCGAGGACGCCGCAGGTGAGGCCCCCGCAAGCTCAGTTGCCAAACGAGGCAACGCAGCCAGGCAGCCCGCCAGTCGTGCAATCGGGCGCGTAGCGTACTCACCCAATGGGTGAGTTCTGGGAAAGGGGAAGAATTCAATGGAAACATTACTCTATGAGAACGACAAGCGGTCAGCTGCCGTTTTCAGGTTCAATGCTATAGCGGCAAAAACATGGCGATAGTTCAGGTCGAAAATGTATTCAAGCGTTACCGGCTCGGCGAGCAGGACGTTACCGCACTGACCGATGTTACCTTGTCGATCGAACCGGGCGTGTTTCTGGCGATTGCGGGGCCGTCTGGCAGCGGTAAATCGACACTGCTCAACATCATCGGTTGCATCGATACACCCTCAAGCGGGCGGGTCATTGTTGATGGAAAAGACGTTTCAGGCCAGACGCCCGACGCTCTGGCCGACCTTCGCGCACGAACGATCGGCTTCATTTTTCAAACGTTTAACCTTTTACCCGTACTTTCTGCCGAAGAGAACGTAGAGTACCCGTTGCTGCAACTACCGGAATTGTCGAAGGCGGAGCGGGCCAAGCGGGTCAAGCACTACCTTTCGATGGTGGGGCTGCGAAAGTTTGCGTCGCACCGTCCGAATCAGCTCTCGGGCGGGCAGCGCCAGCGCGTCGCAATTGCGCGAGCGCTGGCGACGCATTCGAAAGTGGTGCTCGCGGACGAGCCGACGGCCAATCTGGACCGAAAGACCGGCCAGTCGATTCTGCGTTTGATGAAGAAGATCAATCGTGAATCGGGTACGACGTTTGTTTTTTCGACCCACGATCGGCACGTGATGAACATGGCTGACCGGCTGGTGCGGATCGAGGATGGTGAAATCAAGGCGCTGGGCATGCGCCAGGACAAGAAATGGGTGTTCGTGCTGGATCGACGCGATCAGGACGATGAAGATCCAGAGATTTGAGGGAGGTTTGAATGCATTGGACGCGGGTATGTGCCGGCGCGATCATGTTGTCTGCGTTGGGGAGCGCGGCAGCCGATGACGGCCTGGGCCTGGATGACTTACTTTCGGTTGCAAAGCCGCCAGAAGTCGCTGGTAGCGGCCTGCATGGCTTCCTGGACTTCTCGGCGGCACGTGCGTACGAATCGCCGTCGCACTGGTCGAAGCTGCGCGCGCGCGCGAATGTCGAATCGACAGGGCGATTGAGCGAGAACGTCAAGTGGAAACTCGGCGTCCGGCTGGATGCCGATGCCGCTCCGGATATTGAGGATGACATTTATCCCTCTCCAGTGCGCCGGGATTTGCGTCACGAGGCGATGGTGCGCGAGGCCTACGTCGACATCTCGAATGGCAATTGGGACTATCGATTGGGCCGCCAGCATGTCGTGTGGGGCGAGATGGTCGGCCTGTTTTTTGCTGACGTTGTTTCCGCGCGCGATTTACGCGAATTCATCTTGCCTGAGTTTGATCAGATGCGGATTCCGCAATGGGCCGCGCGTGCCGAGTATTTCGGCGACGATTTTCATTTAGAAGCGCTGTGGGTGCCATTTCCAAGCTATGACAACATCGGCAAGCCGGGCGGTGAGTTCTACCCGTTTTCGGCTCCGCCGGGGGCCGTCATCGCCGGCGAGGAGAAGCCATCCAACCGCCCGGGAAACATGAACTGGGGCTTGCGCGGTTCCACGCTGATCAACGGATGGGATGTTTCCGCGTTCTACTACCGCAGTACAGACATCACGCAGACGTACTACCGCACATCGATGGCACCGCTGACTTTCGAGCCGCGCCATGACCGCATCCGCCAGATCGGCGCGACTTTTTCGAAGGATATGGGCAGTTTCGTGCTGAAAGGCGAGGCGGTGCACACGCACGGACGAAAATTCAACACGGCCGATCCGTCGGCATCTTTTGGATTGCAGGAGTCCGGCACCCTTGATTATGTGGTGGGCGTGGACGTGCCGATACGCGGGACATGGCGTGTCAATGCGCAATATTACGCGCGCACGTTCTTTGACCACTCGCCGGCGATGGGAATGAAGCGCAACGAACGCGGTGCTACGTTGCTCGTCAACCATGAGTTCGACGATTTTCTAGAGGCTGAAATACTGCTCGTGACCAGCCTTGATCGTGACGACTATATGCTGCGTCCGAAAGTCGTGTGGCAGTTCGCACCCGCTTGGCGCGCGACTGCCGGACTCGACATTCTCAATGGCAACGGAGATGGAATTTTCAGCCGTTTCGACGCGAAAGACCGGTTGTATGTTGAGTTGCGGCGCGATTTTTGAGCGTTCGGCTACGAAGCCATCAGCGCCGGATCCGTTTGTAGCCTGCGCATGATGCCGGCCTGCTCGTTTTCGGTGAAAAAGTGCGAATAAAGGCTCCGCGATTCGGCGTCAGGGTTGCCGATTTGTTCGTCGATATACGAAAGCGGGAGATGCAGCAGAACCGCCGGAGCATCGACCCGCGCGCAGGTGCGTTCCTCACCTGCGACACGAAAGCCGAGCATCCGCCGGTAAAAGCCCACGTGGCGAGGATTGACCTCGATGAACACGTCCGTCATCTGGTGAATGAGGCGAGAGTAGATGTACGCAAGGTGGAAGATCGACGCGAGCACTTCTTTGGAGTTGAACGCCGGATCAATCGCCAGGCGAGTCAGTTCAAACACCCGCGCTCCACTGGCGCGCGCTTTGCCAAGCTCTTCCGGGTATAGCTCATCGACAGCCAGGCCTTCAGGCGAATCAAGACCAAGGGTCAAGGTGCCGAACATTGTCGTGCCCCGAGAAGCGACCAAGGTGAGCTGGTTAGGCCTGTCGTCAATTCGGGACGGCGCGTGAGTCAGGAGCCCTCTCCACGCGTACATCCGTTGAATCAGCATGCTGACGCCGCTTCGTTGGCCGTCCATGCCACTGCCGAGGCGAATCTGGAAGTCGCTTCGCGACAGTACGAACTCCCTGTTGTACTGTGCATCCCCCGGCGCGATGCCGAGTGAATGCAGCAGAGATGATTCTTTTGCCGCAGAAGGCCGCGAAATAGCGTGATATGCTCCGTTCATTGTCTGGTCACCAGAAAAGTTTGGTTTCAAAAGGTTGTATTGCCTGTCCAGTCGACTCTCTGTCAATGTGCTGGAACTCGCTGCTGGCTGGCTGGTTTCTTGTTGGCAGGATATGTCAAAGCCATTCTTCGCCATCCATGAATGACTTGTTCCGACCCGTACTGTAGTCAACCTCGCCGAAGAAGGCTGTAACCGTTTGTGTAGATATTCCTGTTGAACGTTGTGCAATTATTCCTGTTGAACGAACGGCCGTGTCGATAGGATTCCGCCGGAACTCCGTCGCACCGAGCGGCCGAACCACCTTGGAGGATTTAGAAATGAAGATCATGCGGTCGATCTTTGGAGGCTTGACGGTATTGCTGGCGTTGCTCGCACTGTCGGGTTGTGCAACAAGCAACTATCCGCCAGCCCCGGCCGCAGCGGCTGATGCGGACTACAATTACGTGATCGGCCCGGGCGATGCGATTAACATCGTGGTCTGGCGCAATCCGGAACTTTCGATGTCTGTTCCGGTGCGCCCTGACGGAAAGATCACGACGCCACTGGTTGAAGACCTCCAGGCGATGGGAAAAGATGCGAGCACGCTTGCACGCGACATCGAGAAATCGCTCGAGAAATACATCCGGGAGCCAGTGGTCACTGTCATCGTGACAGGGTTTGTCGGGCCGTTCAGTGAGCAGATTCGAGTCGTTGGCGAAGCCGCAGAACCAAAAATACTGCCTTACAGTCAGCAGATGACCTTGCTCGACGTGATGATTGCCGTCGGCGGCATCACCGATTTCGCGGATGGCAACGGTGCGACGATCCTCCGTACAGGTGAGGGCAACAAGCAGTACAGCGTGCGGCTTTCTGACCTGCTCAAGCGTGGTGACGTGTCTGCCAACGTTGAAATGCGGCCGGGTGACGTGCTGATCATCCCGCAAAGCTGGTTCTGATTTATTAACAAATCAGGTCGATGCGCCGAGGCGGTCGGCTTGTAGAAAAGATTGGTCAATGGAAGATATTCTCAGACAAATCGTCGGCTACCTCCGCGGCATGTGGCTTTACCGCTGGTGGGGGCTTTTTGCTGCATGGCTTGTGGGCGCTGCTGCGGCAGGTGGAATCTACCTGATGCCGGATCGCTATGAGTCATCGGCGCGAATCTACGTCGATACGCAGTCCGTTCTCAAGCCACTCATGGCTGGCTTGGCGGTTCAGCCCAACGTTGATCAGCAGATCACGATTCTTTCGCGAACGTTGATCAGTCGTCCGAATATCGAGAAACTTATTCGCATGGCAGACCTTGATCTGACAATCACAGACAAGAAAGATCGAGAAGAGATGATCGTTGATCTGGGGAAAACGCTCAAGATTAGTGGTACCGGGCGAGACAATTTGTTTACGCTGGCATACGAAGACACACAGCCAGCGCGTGCAAAGCGCGTTGTGCAGTCGCTTGTTTCGATTTTCGTGGAGTCCGGGCTAGGCGACAAGCGCAAAGACACTGATTCGGCGCGCCGCTTTATCGAAGAGCAAATAAAAACATATGAACAACGGTTAGACGAAGCAGACAATCGCCTCAAAGACTTCAAAATCAAGAATATGCATTTGATGGGTGGTAGTGGCAAGGACTACGTGGCACAGGTCGCCGAAGTCGCAGGGCAGCTTGCGCAAGCGCGCCTCGCTTTGCGGGAAGCGGAAGACTCGCGCAATGCGTTACGCAAGCAACTGGTTGGCGAGGAGCCTGTCTTGCTGCCGGAAACCCCGATCGAGCGAAAAATCTCAATACCCGAGATCGATAGTCGCATTGATGTGTTGGAGAAGAACCTTGATGGTCTGCTCCAACGTTACACGGACCAGCATCCTGACGTAGTCGGGGTCCGTCGCGTCATTTCTCAGTTGGAAGCGCAGAAGCGAGAAGAGGCGAAGGCGAGAGCCGGTATGGGTGGCGCATTCGGTGATATCAACGCAAATCCCGTTTTTCAGCAGATGAAATTGGCGCTTGCCGAATCGGAAGCCAACGTTGCCTCATTGAACGCGCGTGTCGAAGAGTACGAGCGGAGACAGCAACTCTTGCGGGAGTCTGTAAATTTGTTGCCTCAGATGGAGGCCGAACTGGGCCAGTTGAATCGTGACTACGAGGTTAACAAGACGAACTACGAGACGCTGGTTTCTCGCAGAGAGTCGGCCAACATGTCAGTTGAGATGGAATCGTCATCAGGAATGGCTGAATTTCGCTTGATTGATCCGCCGAGTGTTCCGCTCAAACCTTCTGCGCCCAATCGTGTTTTGCTCATGCCGCTAGCGGGCATCGCGGCTATTCTTGCTGGATTTGCTCTGACATTTTTGTTAAGCCAATTGCGGCCGACGTTCCTTGACGGACGTGATTTGCGTGAGGTAACTGGTTTGCCTTTGCTTGGTACTGTGAGTGAAGCACCGGACCCGAAGCGCAAGAGAAGTCGCCAGCGGATGAACCTGGCCTTCATGGGCGGTGTTGGGGGTTTGGTCGGTGTCTTCGGCCTGCTTACGGTCGCGCTTGCAGTGCTGAATATAGGTTAAGGATCCAGGAATGAGTCTTATCGAAAAAGCCGTTGAGCGCCTTGACCAGCTAAAAAAGGCCAACGCGCCGTTGCCAGATATCCGGGACAACAATCCTGTTGCATCGGTGGTTTCACAAAGCACACCAGCACCCACACACAGTCTGGATAGTGGGCAGAAGAGTGCGAAGCCTAAAGAGCGCCAAAGCCGAATGATCGATATCGATGTTGAGCGGCTGGCGACACTTGGCATGGTGACACCGGATCAACCGCGGGCCGCGATAGCTGAGGAATTTCGGGTCGTCAAGCGGCCATTGCTTAAAAACGCCTCCTCCTTGAGTTCTAGCCGCCTGAAAAATGGGAACCTAATTATGGTGACCAGCGCGTTGCCGGGCGAGGGGAAAAGTTTTACTGCGCTCAATTTAGCGATGAGTATGGCTATGGAATTGGACCATACCGTGCTCCTCGTCGACGCGGACGTTTCAAAACCGTCTGTTCTGAAATATCTTGGACTACCGCCTGAACGTGGGTTGATGGATGTACTTACGGATCCCGATCTCGATTTGGCAGACGTTCTACTGAGAACTAGTGTTGAAAATCTTAGCATCTTGCCAGCTGGTAAGATCAGCCATCGAGCCACAGAAGTACTTGCGAGCGAAGGTATGAATCAGCTCCTTGACGAAATGGGCACGCGGTACGCTGATCGGATCATTATTTTTGATTCGCCACCCCTGCTAGTCACGACGGAAGCACGTGCCCTTGCCACTCACATGGGGCAAATCGTGGTTGTGGTTGAGTCTCAGCGAACCACGCACACGGCAGTACGTCAGGCGCTTTCGACGATCGAAAGTTGCCCCGTCAAGATGATGATGTTGAATAAGTCGACATCACAGGGGCCCGCAGGCTACTACGGATATGGCTATGGGTATGGCTATGGGTATGGTCACGAGAACGCTGACAATGCCGAAGCGGCCTGAGGCGTTGGCTTTGCCCTTTAGAGCCTGGATAAAACTTTCACTGACAACGCTCGTTTTTTCATCGCTTGTCTCAGAGGGACTCGCGCAAAGTGTGATGCGTGCCGAAGCGGGTGTTAGTTCGCGAATCACGTTTACCGATAATGTTGGCGCATCAGAGGATGCGAACAGCGACTTCATTTTCGAAGTTTCGCCCACGCTCAATGTCAGTCGTGCCGCTGGCCGGCTTGCCGGCTCGATGAATGCAGCGTTTCGAAACGTCATGTATGCCGATGAATCGGATCGAAACACATCGTTTCTCGCGTTTCGCGGTCAAGGGCAGTTCGAGGCGATCGAAGATCTGCTTTTCGTAGACGCGTTGGGTGTGATCAGCCGCGACAATCTTGCTGTATTCAGCGGTCGTAGCCGGAACGACTCGCTCAACACAAGCAGCAACGACGAAACTCGAACTTTTTCGATTTCACCGCGTTTGGAGTTCCGCTTCGGTGACACGGCGGCGGCGACGTTGCGCTATAGAAGCCAATGGCTCTCCGGCGCTGACAACGTCGGCGGCGGCGATCAACATATTGATACCTGGTCCGCGAACGCAAGTGATGGTCGCGCTTTCGGGCCGCTCGGATGGTTTGTTGATTATCAAAAGCGTGATACGCAGTATTCTGAAGATGTGCGCGACGTCTCCAGTACCGTTGGCCGCGTCGGGACGAGCTACACGGTGACGCCACAATTCGTCTTGCGTGCTTCCGTCGGGCGGGAATCGAACACTTTCGGTTTGAGCGGGCGTGATGAGGGAAATACGCATGGGTTGGGGTTCGACTGGTTTCCCACGCCACGCACATCGCTCACGGCTTTTTCCGAGAAACGCCTGTTCGGGCGCGGTTACGACGTTCAGTTCTTGCACCGGGCACGACGTAGCGCATGGCGGTTGAGCTACGTGCGGGATTTCTCCGCGGCCGACGAGCTGTTCGAAGGATCTGCCGAGGATTATTTTTTCAACCTGAAATCAGAGAGCCTGGTTGCTTCGATCCCGGACAGCGTCCAACGTGAAGCGGAGGCACGGCAGTGGTCGCGGGATATGCTGGATCAGTTCGGACTTGCAGGCTCAGGCGCGCAGATCGGATTTTTCTCGAATACGCAATTGGTGACACGCCGTCTGGCGGCGGAGATGTCGATGT
>CBDTZF010000093.1:0-8751 GCA_965364825.1 uncultured Rhodocyclaceae bacterium
GTAGTTGAACAAACCCAAGCGGTGGCCGTCACTACCAACTTGCGGTGTCGGACTCATGGCAGTGACCCACTTAATTGAGGAGCGTGTTTATGTGAGCTTACGCGGGAGCTCAGCGGAAGCCCGCCAATGCCGAAAATATGCGCGCCGTACATGCGCTCATCGAAACCGGCACGGCCAAAGGCAAGGTCGTTGTCGAGTCTTTCTGAACTCGATGTCAGTCGGTTCCGGATGGGAACGTCGCGTGGTCGGCTCTTTTCAATGCGGCCGAAGGGTTTGTGGACGGCAACCAGATGTGGGTCGCGGTACAGGATGGGCAGTGCGATTGCGTCCGCCCGTGCGTGAGCGTTCCCGCCGGTGAAGGCAGGAGGTGAATGCAGCGCAGCTCATCGCGCTTCGCCCCGCTCACCCGAAAACCAGCTGGCCTCCAGACATTGGCGCAAGGCGTTGCGGGCGCGATGCAGGATGACGTGGCAGTTGCTCATGGTGATCGACAGGTCGGCGCAGATCTCCTTGCTGTCGAGTTCGAGCACCTCGCGCATCATGAACACCCGTGCGGTGTTGGGCGGAAGGTGGTTCAAGCAGACGTCGATCACGTCCCAGAACTGCTGCTCGCGCATCGCATCTTCCGGGGTGCCCCAGTCTTTCGGCCGGGCGGCTCTGGACCAGAGGTTGTTGGTCTTGAACAGTGTATCGAAGGCGCTGTCGAGGCTTTGGCCTTCTGCCGCGTAGTCCGAAGCGTTCACCGTGCGCGCGCGCAGCTTGATGGCGTCGATGATGTTGTTGCGCAGAATGGTGAATACCCAGGTTTTGACGGACGCGCGGCCCGCGTACTGATGTGCCTTGGTGAGCGCGGTGAGCATGGTGTCCTGCACCATGTCTTCGGCGAGGAAGGCGTCGCGCAACTGCAGCGTGGCGAAGCGCAACATGTCGCGACGCAGGGCTTCAAGCACTTCCGGGGTGACGCGTGGTGGTGGCGTCGGTGTCGACTGTTCGCTCACGGCAGCTCGTCCTTCCGGCTAAAGCGGTGTGCGTTGCGCCATACAGTATCGATCGCAATCGCAGCGCGCGAAGCCGATACGGGCAAGCAATAAAAAAGCCGCGACACCGGTCGCGGCTCTTGACTCGATCCCGTCAGACTCAGCCCGTAAAGTTCTGCGAGGCGAAATCCCAATTGACGAGGTTGCTCAGGAACGCGGCGGCGAAGTCGGGGCGCCGGTTGCGGTAATCGATGTAATAGGCATGCTCCCAAACGTCTATACAGAGTAGCGGGGCGTCGGGCGTGGTCAGGGGCGTGCCGGCCGCGGAGGTATTGACGACGCCCACCGAGCCGTCAACCTTCTTGACCAGCCAGGTCCATCCGGAGCCGAAATTACCCACGGCCGACGCCGTGAACGACTTCTTGAAATCTTCAAAGGAGCCACATTTAGCTTTTATTGCTTCGGCCAGCGGGCCGGTCGGTTCGCCGCCGCCATTGGGCTTCATGCTGTTCCAGAAGAAGGTGTGGTTCCACACTTGCGCGGCGTTGTTGAAGATGCCGCCGTGCGGCGCTGTCATGACGATCTGCTCGAGCGGCAGGTTTTCGAACTCGGTGCCCTTGATCAGGTTATTCAGGTTGGTGACATAGGCCTGATGATGCTTGCCATAGTGAAATTCCAGCGTTTCGGCCGACATGTGCGGTGCGAGCGCGTCTTTGGCGTATGGCAGTTGGGGCAGAGTGTGTTCCATGCGTATCTCCTGGATTTGAGGATTGAATTAAATCGATGCGGCAGTTTATCCGCCTCCGGCCGGGAATGCCAACCAGTGAAATTCCAATTCAACGGGAGTTTTCGTGCGACGGATGGCAGACATCAACGGTGGCGTCGAGTTCGCCCTCATGCAAACGTATCGACACGCGCGTGCCGCTGTCGACCTGCGTTGCACTGCGCAGAATATGCCCGCCCGCGTCGCGCGTGATGCTGTAGCCACGCGCCAGCACCGCCTCGGGGCTGAGGTGTTGCAAGTGTGCTTCAAGCGCGGCGAGGTGCTCGTGTCGTGCCGCGAGCTGACGCGCCAGCGACTGCGTCAATTGACGACTCAACGCGTCAAGTGGTCGGCGCAACTGCGACGGATCGGGGCGGTGCGCGTCAAGGCGCTGCCCGAGATGTTCGACATGGTGCGCGATCAAGGTGTGGCGTGCGTTGATGGCGCGCGTCAGCCGTTGGCCGAGGGTGCTCAGCGCGAGGCGGTTGCGTTCGACGCGCTGTCGCGGATGGATGAGGCGCAGGGCACTGCGATCGAGCCGCTGCTGCGCGGTATCGATGCGGCGCTGCAGCCCGCGCTGCAGCATGATGCGCAAGTGCGCAAGGCGTCCCGCTGCGTCGACAAACCCGGCGCTGGCCTGCTCGGCGGCTGCAGTGGGCGTGGCGGCGCGAGCATCGGCGGCGAAGTCGGCGATGGTGAAATCGGTTTCATGGCCCACGCCGACGATTACCGGTACCGGGCAGGCGCGGATCGCGCGTGCCACCGCCTCTTCGTTGAAGGCCCACAGGTCTTCCAGACTGCCGCCGCCACGCACCAGCAGCACGGCGTCGGGGCGCGACGCCTCGGAGAGTGTGCGCAGGCGGTCGAGCGCTGCGGCGATCCGTGCCCCGGCGCCTTCGCCCTGCACCGGCGTGGCGATCACGATGAGCGGCAGATGCGGCGCGCGTCGCGCCAGCGTGGCCTGCACGTCGCGCAGCGCGGCGGCCTGCGGACTGGTGATGATCGCCAGCGCACGCGGGTACAAGGGAATCGTGCGTTTAATCGTTGGGTCGAACAGTCCCTCGGCCTCGAGACGCGCCTTGAGCCGCAGAAAGGCTTCATGCAGATTGCCGATGCCCGCTTCGCGCAACGTTTCGACCTTGAGCTGATAGTCGCCGCGCGGTTCGTAGAGACTCACCGTGGCGCGCGCCTCGACCCGCATGCCATTGGCTGGCGTCAGGCGCAGGCGCTGCGCCTGGGCGCGCCACAGCGTACAGCGCACCTGAGCACTGCTGTCCTTGAGGGTGAAGTACAGGTGGCCGGAGGGTGCGCGGGTGAAATTCGAAATTTCGCCGTGGACCCACAACGGTGGAAAGCGCGCCTCAAGGGCCTCGCGGGCGAGCCGGTTCAATTCCGATACGCTGAGCGCCGCCGGGACGGGTTGCTGAGGCAAATTCATGGGCGCTCGGCCAACTTAAATCCACAAGCAGAATTGATTGTCAACACTTGCTGCGATGCGTTATCCGAATTTTTTTCACCCATCATGGCAATGACCTAAACGCTTGAAAAATAACAACAAAGTTTTGTGCTCAATTTTGCGTCGATGGACTAAAAAGCCTGTGGCAAGGCGGGTTTACCGCCCGGAAGCTACAGTCATCCACAGTCTTATCCACAGATTTTGTGGATGACCGCGCTAAGCCCTTAGTGCAACAGGGCTTTGTCGTCGCGTGCGGCCTGCGTGTTGCACACCGCTGGACGAAATCCCCCTGCGGGGGCTAGAGTTTTGGCTTCGCATAAATTCCAGGGGTATCTCCCGCGTGTTCGAGATCATCAAGGCGGCAGGCTGGCCGATCTGGCCGTTGCTGTTTGCGTCTGTCATTGCCGTCGCGCTCATCATCGAGCGATCCATCACCCTGCGTCGCAGCAAGATTGTACCTCCCGGACTCCTCGATAAAATCGTTGCCGATCTGCGCCGGCAAGGCGTCAGCGCCGAGATGACCCAGCGCGTGGCGGCGCATTCGCCTCTCGGCGAGGTGTTTGCCGCCGGGCTGCGCAACGTCAAAAGCTCGCGCGAGGTGATGAAAGAGGCGATCGAGGAAAGCGGTCGCGCCGTAGCGCATGATCTCGAGCGTTTCCTCACCACGCTCGGCACGATCGCCTCGATCAGCCCGCTCATGGGCTTGTTCGGCACTATCGTCGGCATGATCGAAATCTTCGGCTCGCAATCGCCCACCGGCGCCAACCCGCAGCAGCTTGCGCACGGCATTTCCGTGGCCCTTTATAACACCGGCTTCGGCCTCATCATTGCCATTCCGGCGATGATTTTCTGGCGTCACTTCCGCGCGCTGGTCAACAGCTTCGTGCTCGACATGGAGCAGCAGGCAGTGAAGCTGGTCGAAGTGGTGCATGGCGAGCGGCGCGGCTGATGCGTTTCCTCAATAACCGCCGTCAGGAAGACCCCGAGATCAATCTGATCCCGCTGATCGACGTGTTTCTGGTGATCATCATTTTTCTCATGCTGACTACCACCTATGCGCGCTTTTCGGGGCTGGAACTGAGCCTGCCAACCGCGGAGGCGGAGAATGTCGAAGGACAGCCCAACGAGATCAACATCGCGGTGACCGCGCAGGGCGACGTGCTCATCAACCGGGTGCCGGTGGTCGATCGCAATGTCGACGCGATCGCGCAGGCGCTTGGTCGCGCCGCGCCAGCGGGCAAGAAGCCGCCGCTGGTGGTGATCAACGCCGATGCCAAGGCGACGCATCAGCGCGTTATCGACGTCATGCAGGCGGCCCAGCGCGTCGGGCTGTCGCACATCACCTTCGCGACGCGCGCCGACGACTAGGGCCGGTTCTCGTTTGACCGCCGAAGGCCCTGACGCAGCGCGCCACATGGCGGCCACGGCGCCCCGCTTCTGGCAGCAACGCGGCTGGCGCGCGATCGCGTTACTTCCCTTGAGTGCCGTCTTCGCGACGCTGTCCGGTCTGCGCAGGCTGGCTTGGCGCCTCGGGGTCAAACGCGCGTCGGTGCTGCCGGTGCCGGTCGTGGTGGTTGGTAATATCGCTGTCGGCGGTAGCGGCAAGACGCCGGTGGTGGTGTGGCTTGCCGAACAACTGGCGCGCCACGGCTACCTGCCCGGCATCATCAGTCGTGGTTATGGACGGGAGGGCGATGGCGTGCGCTGCGTCGCCGACGGCGATAGCGCCGCGGAGGTGGGCGACGAGCCCTTGTTGCTGGCGCGCCTCACCGGGCGGCCGGTGGCAGTGGGGCGGGACCGCCCGGCGGCCGCGCGCTGCCTGTTGCAAGCGCACCCCGAGGTGGACGTGATCATCAGCGACGACGGCCTGCAGCATCTGGCGCTGGCGCGCACGGCGGAAATCATCGTCATCGACGAACAGGTGCTCGGCAACCGCTGGCTGCTGCCGGCCGGCCCGCTGCGCGAAGGATTGTCTTGTGTGCGCCGGGCCGATCTGGTGCTCACTCATGACGGCGTGTCGACTTTGCTGCTCGGTGCGCTGGCGGGCGCCACATGCGCGCCGATGACGCTTGCCGGCGACGTCTTCGAACGTCTCGCCGATCGCAGCGAACGGCGTACCGCGGCCGATTTCGGCACTGAACCGGTGCACGCCATCGCCGGTATCGGTCGCCCGCAGCGATTTTTCGACCAGCTCGGCGAACTGGGGCTTAACGTGGTGCCGCACCCGTTCCCGGATCACCATGTCTTTTCTGCCGACGATCTTGCCTTCGCGCCGGGCGCGGCGCGGATTCTCACTGAGAAGGATGCGGTAAAATGCGCTCAGTTCGCGCCGCCGGGCACCTGGGTGTTTCCGGTACGTGCGCAAATTCCCGACGCTGCGCTGCAACCCCTACTGGAGAAACTGACCCGCCATGGACGCCAAGCTGCTTGATATTCTCGTCTGCCCTGTGTGCAAGGGGCCGCTGGACTTCCGCAAGGCCGATCACGAGCTGGTCTGCAAACGCTGCCGGCTGGCCTTTCCGGTTCGCGACGATATTCCCGTGATGCTCGAAGATGAAGCGCGCGTGCTCGGCGGCGGCGACAGCGTGTGAGTGATTTCTGCATTGTCATCCCGGCGCGTTATGCGTCCACCCGCCTGCCGGGCAAACCGCTGGCGGACATCGCTGGCAAGCCGATGATCGTGCGCGTGGTCGAGCGCGTGGCGGCGGCGGGTGCTGACGAAGTCTGGGTGGCAACCGATCACGACGGCGTTGCCGAGGTCGTGCGTGCGGCGGGGGGGCAGGTGGTAATGACACGGCAAGATCACCCCACGGGCACCGACCGCCTGGCCGAGGTGGTGCTGGCGCGGGGTTGGGCCGATGACACGATCGTGGTCAACGTGCAGGGCGACGAGCCCTTGATCGATCCGGCGCTGGTGCGCACCGTGGCCGAAGCGCTGGCCGCGGACACCGAGGCGTCGATCGCTACCGCGGCCCACCCGGTCGAGAGCATCGATGAAGTGTTCAACCCGAACGTGGTCAAGGTGGTGACTGACACCAACGACCGTGCCCTCTATTTTTCGCGCGCGCCGATTCCGTGGGCGCGCGATGCTTTTGCTGCTGACCGCGGCAAACTGCCGGCCGGCTTGCCGGTGATGCGTCACATCGGGCTGTATGCGTACCGGGCCAGCTTCCTGCGCCGCTTTACGCGCTTGCCGACCTGCGCGCTGGAGCAGTGGGAAGCGCTCGAGCAGCTGCGTGTCTTGTGGCATGGTGATCGCATTCATGTGGTGACCGTCTCCGAGGCGCCGGCTGCCGGCGTCGACACCGCAAGCGATCTGGCGCGAGTGCGCCGGGCGTTTGACCGGTCCTTGCAGAGCGGGTAAGTTCTGAAGGCCCGCTGCTGACTGGCGGGTCGTCCAACCTGAAGACGGTGGTTGGACGCGCCCGAGTGTGCGGCTGGCGGGCCGTCTGACAAGGCGCGAGAAGGACGCAGGAGCGGCCCCTGCAACCTCAGTTGGCAAATGAGGTAACGCAGGCAGGCGGCCCGCCAGCCGTGCAATCGGGTGTGTAGCGTCCGCACATAGTGGGTGAGCGTGGTCGAAGGGAGAATATTCGTAGCAAACGATATCTTCGACAGACCAACAAGCGGTCAACTGCTGTTTTCAGGTTGAATGCAAGGGAGGGTGTTATGCGATTGATTCTATTGGGGCCGCCGGGTGCGGGGAAGGGCACGCAGGCCAATTTCATCAAGGAAAAATACGGCATACCGCAGATTTCCACGGGTGACATGCTGCGTGCCGCAGTCAAGGCCGGCACGCCGCTGGGCGTCGAAGCGAAAAAGGTGATGGATGCCGGCGGTCTGGTTTCCGACGAAATCATCATCGGGCTGGTCACTGATCGCTTGAAGGAAGACGACTGCAAGGCCGGCTATCTGTTCGACGGTTTTCCACGCACGCGTCCGCAGGCCGATGCACTCAAGGCTGCCAGTGTGAGAGTGGATGTGGTGTTGCAGATAGAGGTGCCTGACGAGGACATCATCGAGCGCATGGGTGGTCGCCGCGCGCATCTGCCCTCGGGTCGCACTTATCACATCAAATACAATCCGCCGAAGGTCGCGGGCAAGGATGACGAAACGGGCGAAGACCTGGTTCAGCGTGACGACGACAAGGAAGCGACGGTGCGCAAGCGCCTCGACGTCTACCACGAGCAAACCAAGCCGCTGCTCGAGTGTTACAACCGCTGGTCTGCCAGGGGTGACGCGGACTCGCCGCGCGTAGAGGTCATTTCCGGGCAGGGCTCAGTGGAAGAAATCACCGCGCGCGCGTTCAAGGCGCTGGAGGGTCGCTGAGCGAACCCCTGACTGGACCGAAAGCCAGCCTGTTAACGCGATGAGTGCCGGATCAAACCGGTCGCTCATCGCGTTTTTCACTTTATCGGAGTCGCAATGACAGCGCGCAGCCTGCTCTATGCGCAATCCGGTGGCGTCACCGCGGTCATCAATGCGACGGCGGCAGGCGTGATATCGGCGGCCCGTGACCACTCGAGCGCGGTTGGGCGCGTGCTGGCGGCACGGCACGGCATTCTCGGCGTTTTCGAAGAAGCGCTCTTCGATTGCTCGGCGCTCGATGACACCCAACTGGACGCCTTGCGCCGGGTGCCGGGTGGTGCGTTCGGCTCCTGCCGCTTCGACCTTGATCCGCCGCAGGACAACCCCGCGCAGTACGATCGATTGATCGCCGTGCTGGCCGCGCACGATGTCGGCTATTTCCTCTACAACGGCGGCAACGGCTCGATGGACACGGTCATCAAGCTGTCGCAGGCGGCGCGCGCGCGGGGCTATCCGCTGACGTGTGTGGGCGTGCCGAAAACCGTCGACAACGATCTGCTCGGCACCGACACCTCGCCCGGCTTTGGTTCCGCCGCCAAGTATCTGGCGACGTCGATGCGCGAGGCCGGGCTGGATCTGCGCGCCATGTCGAGCCGGCGTGGGCGGATTTTCGTGATGGAGGTGATGGGGCGCAATTGCGGCTGGCTGGCCGGTGCGACGGCGTTGGCGCGGCGCGAAGACGGCGAGCCGCCTCACGTCATCCTGTTTCCCGAAATGCCGTTCGATCAGGCGGCGTTCCTGGCGCGCGTCGAGCAGGTGGTGCAGCGGCTTGGCTATTGTGCGATCACCGTCTCGGAAGGCATCCGCCAGGCTGACGGCGCATTGCTGGTCGAACAGTACGAGGATGTCAAAGGCTATGTGCAACTGGGCGGCATCGGCCAGTGGCTGGCGCGTCTGCTGCATGACCGATTCGGCTACAAGCATCACTGGACGGTGCCAGATTATCTGCAGCGTGCCGCGGGCCATCTGGTGTCACTGACCGATCGGCAACAGGCCGACGCGGTCGGTCGTGCTGCGGTGGACTACGCCGTGAGCAGGAAGGACTGCGTGATGCCGGCTATTGTGCGCCTCGCCGACGATCCGTATCAATGGTCGGTGGCGCCGGTCGATCTGGCGCCGATTTCCAACCTGGAGCGTCGCGTGCCGCGCGAATTCATTTCGGACGATGGCTTCGATCTGAGCGCAGC
>CBDTZF010000094.1:0-8721 GCA_965364825.1 uncultured Rhodocyclaceae bacterium
TTTCGTGCCGGGTCGTGGCGCGCTACAGCGCGTCACGTAGGCGGTCAATGCGCCGGCGGTCCTGTTTTGTGGGCCGCCCGCCGACCCGCGTGGCGACCATTGATACTTTTTCTTCTATATTCCGTTGCTGACTTTCGACGGTTTCGGAATAGTGCGTCTGCGCGATTGTGGCTGATCCTCGAACGCTTGTGACGCTGCCAACGACCAATGTCAGATGCCGACGGCCCAGCCGGATGTCTATGAGGTCGGCGATTTGGACGTAATGAGACGGCTTCATACGCTTCTCGTTCAGGCGGACATGTCCGGCCTCAATGGCGCGCTGCGCCAGGCTTCGCGTCTTGAAAAAGCGCACGGCCCAGAGCCATTTGTCGATTCTGACTCGGGGCTGCGATACGGTATCCGTCATCAGGCGCGCACCGGACGCTTATTCAGCTTGCGTTGCAGGGTACGTCGGTGCATTTTTAGCGCCCGGGCGGTGGCGGATATGTTGCCGTCATTGTCAGCAAGTACGCGTTGAATGTGCTCCCACTCCAGCCGTTCAACGGACATGGGTTCCGGGGGCGCAAGTTCACGATTCAGCGGTGTATCGGCGCCCAGTGCGCGCAGAATTGCCTGGGCTTCGGCTGGTTTGGCGAGGTATTGATCCGCACCCAGTTTGATTGCGTCGACGGCGGTGGCGATGCTCGCATAGCCGGTGAGCACCAATAGTCGTGTGTCTGCGCGCAGGGCGCGTAGGGGCGCGATGAGCTTCAGCCCGGACGCGCCGCTCAGATTAAAATCAAGCACGACGGCGTCGGGGCGATGTTGTCGCATCAACTCGATCGCGCTCGCACTGTCGAGCGCGCCTTGGGCGTCGATCCCATGGTTCATCAAGGTTCGGCAGAGAATCCGGTTGAACGCGGGATCGTCGTCAATTACAAGCGCGGTCGTGGGCGGTAATGCGGTCATGGGAACTGAACGGGTAGCGTGACTCTGGCGATGGTACCGCCGCCTGCCCGGTTCATGTATTCCAGTGACCCGCCGTGTTGTTCAATTGAGGCGATCGTCAGCATGAGGCCGATGCCGAGGCCTTCGGTTGGCAGGCGCCGCTGGGTGGCTGGCGTACTGAGTGTTTCGAGCACCTCCGCGGGTATGCCCTTGCCACGATCCGCTATGTTTAGCTCAAGCAGTTGGTCTCGTTGTTGCACGCTGACGTCCACGACGTTGTCGGGCGCTGCTCTGGCGGCGTTGTTGATGAGATTGTTCAAGGCGTGATCGAGTGAGGTGTCGGCCACGATGCCGGCCGTCAGATTTCCGAAATTCCGATTGATCACAAGGTCGAGGCGTTGCGATTGCAGGATGTCGAGCAAACCCGTCAACCATTGCGCCGCGGGTTGTGCATGACTTGAATCGGCGCGTGGGCGGCCAGCGACTTCGGTGAAGCGTAGCAGGATGGTTTTGCAATAGTCGATCTGCTGATGCATAAGCGCGATATCTTCGGTTTCCTCTGCGTCGCACGATCGATCCTCCATGGCGCTGACCAGCAGCTTCATTGTCGCCAGCGGCGTACCGAGTTCATGCGCTGCCGCGGCTGCCATGTTGGCAATGGCAACGATGCGCTCATTGCGCAATCGAACCTCGCGTTCGGCCGCAAGAGCACGATCGCGCGCCCTGACTGCCGACGTCATGCGTGAGACATACAACACGATCACCAACGCCGACAGTGCGAATGTGCCCCACATGCCTGCGAGATGCCAATGCACGGCACGTGATGAATCCAGCAAATCCAGTGGGAGGTGGTGCGTCCACAGCCAGGAGTAGACGCCGATGGAAAGCAGCGCCAAACCCCAGGCGTGTCGGGCTGGAAGCACGGCAGCGCCGACCGCGATAAGCGGCAACAGAAGTGAAATCAACGGATTGGTTGCGCCGCCCGTGAGATAAAGGAACGCGGCCCACGCGCCCAGATCGACGGTGAATTCGAGAAACAAAGGCCATGCTGCGCCGTCGTTCCGCACGCCGAGGCGCCGGATCGAAACAACGTTCCACACGGTGAGCGCCGCCGCCACGAGGAATATGGAGGTGGATGGAACGCGAATCTTGAGCAGCGGCGCGGCAACGACGGCAAGTGTCAGCATCACGCCGATCGATAGCCAGCGCAGCGAAACGAGGCGAAAGGCGTGACCCGTGCGTGGCTTGGCGTGAGTTGCGTCGGAGGGCGGGGCGGGTGCGGCGTTGTCCACGTTGCAATTATCGCTGATGGGCCGCGGCCTGCGCTGCGTGCGACATTCCGTCGCACCCCATGATCCGGCAGATGCGGTTAGCCTTTACTGGTCAAATTTTCGGAATTAGTGAAATGAAAGCAATGCGAGGATGTATCGCAGCCCTGATGCTTTGGAGCGTTTCTCAATATGCGCTCGCCGACGCGGTCGATATTCAGGATGCGTGGGTGCGGGGCACGGTCGCGGCGCAAAAGGCGTCGGGAGCCTATATGCGCATCACCGCCGCGGAAGATGTCCGCTTGATTGGCGCGAGCAGTCCAGTGGCCGAAGTCACCGAAGTGCACGAAATGGCCGTGGAAAACGACGTAATGAAGATGCGCCGCATCGAGTCGCTCGACATCCCGGCGGGCACGACGGTCGAGTTCCAGCCGCAAGGCCACCACATCATGTTGATGGGGCTCAAACAGGCACTTGCCGAAGGGGAAAGCGTTGCCCTCACGTTCACCTTTGAACGCGCCGACGGCAGTACCCTTGAAACGCAGGTGAGTGCGCCGGTGCGGCCGCTCAACGCCACGCCGGATGGTGCGCACACCATGGACCACGGCGACATGAAGAAAGGCATGCACTGAGCACGGCGCCAAGAGCCTGTCGGGCTTGAGGCTCCCCGTGCTGTAACCGATAGCGGGCCGCCAGCAAGCGGCTTTTTTACGTTCCGTCACCGTCGCGCAAACGCCCCTCGCGCTATCATGCATGCATTATTCGAGGAATAGGCATTCCGTCATGGCCTGTGTTCTTGTCACCGGCGGTGCTGGGTATATCGGCTCGCACACCTGCGTCGAGCTGCTCAATGCTGGCCATGATGTGGTGGTGGTTGACAACTTCTGCAACAGCAATCCGCTGGCGCTCGAACGGGTGGTGGAAATTGCCGGTCGCGGACTGACCGCCGAGTACACCGTCGATATTCGCGATCGGGTTGGTCTGCGTCGTGTGTTCAACGCGCATCGGGTCGATGCGGTTATTCACTTCGCCGGTCTGAAAGCCGTGGGTGAATCGGTTGAGCGGCCGCTCGCCTACTACGACAACAATGTCTCCGGTACGGTGGTCCTGATCGAAGTGATGACCGAACACAACGCGAAACGCATTGTTTTCAGCTCGTCGGCCACGGTGTATGGCGATCCGGCAACAGTGCCCATCCGCGAGGATTTCCCGACCGCACCGACCAACCCGTACGGTCGTACCAAGTGGATGCTCGAACATGTGCTGCGCGACGTTGCCGCAGCCGATCCGGCGTGGGACGTGGCGCTGTTGCGCTACTTCAACCCGGTTGGCGCGCACCGCTCGGGGCGCATCGGCGAAGACCCGAACGGCATTCCCAACAATCTCATGCCCTATGTCACCCAGGTCGCGATTGGCCGTTTGCCCGAGTTGCGGGTTTTCGGCGGCGATTACCCGACAGTCGATGGCACGGGCGTGCGTGACTATATTCATGTGGTCGATCTGGCTGTCGGCCATGTGCGGGCGGTCGAACGGTTGATGCATGGGAGTGGCGTGCTCACGTTGAACCTCGGCACCGGGCAGGGATACAGCGTGCTCGAAGTGGTGCGCGCGTTCGAAGCGGCGTCGGGCCGGCCGGTGCCGACCTCGATCGTCGACCGGCGCCCCGGCGACATCGCACAATGCTTTGCCGACCCGACACTTGCCGCACAGGAACTCGGATGGCGTGTTGAGCGGAGCCTTGCCGACATGTGCGAGGACGCGTGGCGCTGGCAGGCGGCGAATCCGCACGGCTATGCTGGCGCGACGACGTAGAGTCGCGCGTCCCGGGCGCGTGGATTAACGCGGTTCGGCGATGGCCTGGCTGTCAGTTTTGGCGCGCCAGCATCGGCGCGAGGTAACTGCCGGTATGGCTGCCCGAGGTCTGCGCGATCGTCTCCGGCGTGCCGCAGGCAATCAACATGCCGCCGCGGTCGCCACCCTCGGGGCCCAGATCGATCACCCAGTCCGCGGTCTTGATGACATCGAGATTGTGTTCGATGACGACCACCGTGTTGCCGTGGTCGCGCAGCCGGTGGAGTACCGCGAGCAGCATTTCGATGTCGGCGAAATGCAGGCCGGTGGTTGGCTCGTCGAGAATGTAAAGGGTGCGGCCGGTGTCACGTTTGGAGAGTTCCAGCGCCAGCTTGACGCGCTGTGCCTCGCCGCCCGAGAGTGTCGTTGCGCTCTGCCCGAGGCGGATATACCCCAATCCGACGTCGATCAGCGTCTGCAGCTTGCGTGCCACGACCGGCACTGGGTTTAACAGCGCGTGTGCCTGCTCGACGGTCATCTCCAGCACCTCGTGAATGTTGCAACCCTTGTAGCGGATTTCCAGCGTCTCGCGGTTGTAGCGCTTGCCGTGGCAGACGTCGCAGGGCACATACATGTCGGGCAGGAAGTGCATCTCGACCTTGATCAGGCCGTCACCCTGACAGGCTTCGCAGCGACCGCCCTTGACGTTGAAGGAGAAGCGTCCCGGGCCATAACCGCGCGCCCGCGCCTCGGGCACGCCCGAGAAAAGGTCGCGAATCGGCGTGAGCAGGCCGGTATAGGTGGCCGGATTGGAGCGCGGCGTACGCCCGATCGGCGACTGGTCGACGTTGATCACCTTGTCGAAGAAGTCCAGTCCTTCGATCTCCTGGTGTGGCGCCGGGTCGGTGTTGCTGCCGTACAGATGGCGCGAGGCGAGCGCGTACAGGGTGTCGTTGATGAGAGTCGACTTGCCCGAGCCGGAGACGCCGGTCACGCAGGTAAACAGGCCCACCGGCAGATGCAGGTCGACCCCTTTGAGGTTGTTGCCCGTGCAGCCGCGCAGCACCAGCTGGCGATCGTCGCGCGGTAATACGCGCCGTGCCGGCAGCGGAATCGTGCGGCGACCTGAAAGATAGGCGCCGGTGAGCGAGTCGGGATGTCGCGCGATGACGTCCGGCAGCCCCTCGGCGATCACCTTGCCGCCATGTTCGCCGGCCCCAGGCCCCATGTCGATCACGTGATCAGCCGCGCGGATGGCGTCCTCGTCATGCTCCACCACAATCACCGTATTGCCCATGTCGCGCAGGCGTTTGAGCGTGCCCAGCAAGCGGTCGTTGTCGCGTTGATGCAGTCCGATCGAGGGCTCGTCTAGCACATACATCACGCCGGTGAGGCCGGAGCCGATCTGGCTGGCCAGGCGGATGCGCTGCGCCTCACCGCCCGACAAGGTGTCGGCCGAGCGGTGCAGGGTGAGGTATTCGAGGCCGACGTTGATGAGGAACTGCAGGCGGTTGCTGATCTCGCGCACGATCTTGTCGGCCACCTGCGCGCGCTGGCCGCTCAGCGCCAGTGTTTCAAAGAAATGATTGCATTCGGCGAGCGGCAGGGCGCTGACCTGCGGCAGATTTCGATCGCCGATCAGCACGTGTCGTGCGTCGGCGCGCAAGCGCGTGCCATCACAGGCGATACAGGCGCGCTCGGTGCGCAACTTGGCCAGTTCATCGCGCACGGTGAGCGAATCGGTCTCGCGGTAGCGCCGTTCGAGATTGGGAATGATGCCCTCGAAGGCATGCTCCTTGAGCACCGCGCGGCCGCTGTCAGACACATAGCTGAAGGCGATGCGGGTCTTGCCGCTGCCGTTCAGCACCATCTCGCGCACGGTTTCAGGCAGCGCCTCGAAGGGCGTGTCGATGTCGAACTCGTAGTGCTTGGCGAGCGATGTCAGCATCTGGAAATAAAACTGGTTGCGCCGGTCCCAGCCGCGAATGGCGCCGCCGGCGAGCGACAGTTCGGGGTGCGCGACGACGCGTGCCGGATCGAAAAAATCCATCAGGCCAAGGCCGTCGCAGGTCGGGCAGGCGCCCACCGGATTGTTGAACGAGAACAGGCGCGGTTCGAGTTCAGCGAGCGCGAAACTGCACACCGGACAGGCGAATTTCGACGAGAAGAGATGCTCGGTGCCGCTGTCCATCTCAAGCGCAATCGCGCGGCCTTCGGCATGCACGAGCGCGGTCTCGAAGGATTCGGCGAGGCGTTGGCGCAGATCCGGACGCACCTTGAGACGATCGACGACGACATCGATGCTGTGGCGCTTGTTCTTGTCCAGTGGCGGCGCGGCATCGAGTTCAAAGACCTCGCCATCGACACGCACGCGAACGAAGCCCTGCGCGCGCAACTCGCCGAGCAGATCGAGTTGTTCGCCCTTGCGCCCGCTGACCACCGGCGCGAGGATCATCAGCCGAGTCTCCTCCGGCAGCGCCAGCACATGATCGACCATCTCGCTCACGCTCTGCGATTCGAGCGCATGCGTGGGGTGTTCGGGGCAATGCGGCACACCGGCGCGCGCGAACAGCAGGCGCAGATAGTCGTGAATTTCGGTCACTGTACCGACCGTCGAACGTGGATTGTGGCTGGTCGCCTTCTGTTGGATCGCAATCGCCGGGCTGAGCCCTTCGATGAGGTCGACATCGGGTTTTTCCATGAGCTGCAGGAATTGCCGCGCGTAAGCTGACAGCGACTCGACATAACGCCGCTGGCCCTCGGCGTAGAGCGTGTCGAAGGCCAGCGAGGACTTGCCAGATCCCGACAGGCCGGTGATCACGGTGAGCCGGTTACGTGGCAGATCAAGGCTGATATTTTTCAGATTGTGGGTGCGGGCACCCCGGATGCGAATGTCGTCCATGCAGCTCGGTTTGGCCCCTTGGCGGGGCGGTGTCTGAGTGGGCCGCGAGTGTGCGCGGCGAGAGCGTTGAAGCGCTTGCGACACACTGCGTTGGCGCGGCGCAACCTGCTAATATACGCAATTATTTTTGCGCTGACCAAGCTCCGTTCCTATGGCCGAAACCGACAAGATGACATCCGCAGAACGCCGCACCGGCGCGTCACTGGCGGGCATCTTCGGGCTGCGCATGCTCGGCCTGTTCCTCATCCTGCCGGTGTTTGCGGTGCACGCGCGCGGCCTGCCGGGGGGCGACAACCTCACCCTGGTCGGCCTCGCGCTGGGCATTTACGGCCTCACCCAGGCCTGTCTGCAGATTCCATTCGGTATCGCCTCCGACCGCATCGGCCGCAAGCCGGTGATCATTTTCGGGCTGTTGCTGTTCGCCGCCGGCTCGGCGATGGCGGCAATGTCGGACAGCGTGCAAGGCGTGATTTTCGGGCGTGCGCTACAGGGCGCGGGCGCGATTTCGGCGGCGGTCACGGCGCTCGCCGCCGATCTGACGCGCGAGCAGCACCGCACCAAAGTGATGGCGATGATCGGCTCGAGCATCGGCCTGGTGTTCGCGATCTCGTTGGTCGCCGCACCCTTGCTCTATGCCCGCATCGGCATGGACGGCATCTTCTGGCTCACCGCCGCGCTGGCCTTGCTGGCGGTGGTGGTGCTACGCCGTGTGGTGCCCGATCCGCCACATGTCGAGGCCAAAACGGCGCGCTTTTCCGTTGTGCTGCACGACACGCAGTTGTTGCGCCTCAACCTCGGCATCTTCACGCTGCATCTGGTGCAGATGGCGATGTTCGTGGTCGTACCGGCGGCATTGGTGGCGCATGGCGGCCTGCCGGTGGCCGAGCACTGGAAAATCTACCTCCCGGCGGTGCTGGTCAGTTTCGCGCTGATGATTCCGGCAATCATCATTGCCGAGCGCAAGAACCGCCTCAAACCGATCTTTCTCATGGCGGTCGGCCTGTTGATGCTCACACAACTCGGATTTCTGGTGGGTGGCGAGGCGATGTGGCCGATCGCGATCCTGCTGGTGCTGTTTTTCGTCGCCTTCAACATTCTCGAAGCCACGCTGCCGTCGCTGGTTTCGCGTGTCGCGCCGCCGGCCGCCAAGGGCGCCGCGCTGGGCGTGTATAACACCAGTCAGGCACTCGGTCTGTTCGTCGGCGGTACCCTCGGTGGCTGGCTGAGCCAGCACCTCGGTGGCAGTGCGGTGTTCGTCATGACGGCGGTGCTGGCGCTGCTGTGGCTGGTGCTAGCACTGAGCATGCGGCCGCCGCCCAAAGTGACGGCGCGCAGCTATCCGATTGGCCCCGCGGTCGATCTGAATGAGTTGCGGGCAAAAATCATCGACCTGCCCGGTGTGCGTGAGGCGATCATCGAACAGGAAGGGCGCATCGCCCATCTCAAAGTCAATCTGGACCGGTGGGACGAAGCCCGCCTGCGCCAACTGATAGGAGGAGAAGTCTGAATGGCATCCGTCAATAAAGTGATTCTGGTCGGCAATCTGGGGCGCGACCCGGAAATCCGCTACGCGCCCTCGGGCGACGCGATCTGCAACATCAGCATCGCTACCACTGACACCTGGAAGGACAAGCAGTCCGGCGAAAAGCGCGAATCGACCGAGTGGCACCGCGTGGTGTTCTTCGGCCGTCTGGCGGAGATTGCCGGGCAGTATCTGAAAAAGGGCCGTGCGATTTATGTCGAAGGTCGCCTGCAGACGCGCAAATGGCAGGACCAGAATGGGCAGGATCGTTACACCACCGAAATCCGCGGCAATGAAATGCAGATGCTCGG
>CBDTZF010000095.1:0-8635 GCA_965364825.1 uncultured Rhodocyclaceae bacterium
CGTGGACGCCCTGCGGCGCTGGCGGCGCTGCTCGCGGCACCGTGGCCGAGCGAGCGCATCACGAAAATCTCGCTTGAGAATGCCACCGCGCTGGTGGGCGATGAACGGTGGGGCGAGTTTGATGGCGACATCTCAATGGCCGATTCGCCGCGCGTCGCGCGTCTGCATTCGTCCGATCGCCGGGTCGTCATTGAAGCTGTCCCGGACGATGCAGGTCTGGTGCTCGAGGTGGTTGCGGTCAACCAGGCGCTTCGCGTATTCCCGGATCTTGCGCTTGACAGCTATCAATTAGGTGGCACGCTGCACGACAATCGCTTCGACGCTCACACATTGGGTGCTGCTGTTTTTGGTGGCAAGCTGACGGCCAGCGGTCAATTGACATGGGCCGAGGGTGCGGTGCTTGATGCAAAATTCACGCTAGGGAGAATCGACACCGAACGGCTGTTCAAGGCGGTCGGCGCGGGCTTGCGTATCAATGGCGCAATTAGCGGTGAATTCGACCTTGTTGCGCGGGCAGCCTACCCGGCCGAAATTCGTTCATTTGATGGACTGTCCGGTGAGTTTTTGGTCGAAAACGGCACCTTGTTAGGCATGGATTTCGGCGCTGCCTTGCGCGAACGCGGCATGGGTAGCATTCAGGGCGGCGAGACGCATTTTGACAAACTGTCTGGCCGGGTGGCGCTCCGTGACCGTTCGGCGCACGTGACGATCAGCAAGCTGGATGCGGGTGCGCTGGATGGTCACGGTGAGATCACCATCGGCGCACTTGAAGCACTGTCCGGCCGGTTGAGTACCGCGGTCGGCTCGAATGCGCGGCGTGTGCGCATGCCTGTGACGATCGCGGGATCGCTTGCGGCACCGGTGCTGGAGGTGCGCGCGCCACCTGCGCCCAAGCCTGCACCTGAGGTAATTTCCGACGCATTTGCCCCCGTCCGCTCAATGGACATGGGCGGCCCCGAATTGCCGCTCGAAGTGCCGGTGGCGCCCGGCGACTTACGCTGAGCCTTGAACAAGAAAAACGGCGCCTCGGCGCCGTTTTCGCGATGCGCGTGACGCGAAGTCACTTCGCAATGACGGCAGCGATTGCCTTGGCCACGGAGTCGATGTTCTTCGAGTTGAGCGCAGCCAGGCAGATGCGCCCGGTGCTGACTGCGTAGATACCGAAATCACGCTTCAACTGTTCGACCTGTTCGGCCGTCAGTCCGGTAAACGAGAACATGCCGCGTTGACGAACGACGAACGAGAAATCCTGTGTGCTGCCAGTTGCGGCGATGCTCTTGACCAGCGCGGCGCGCATGTGACGGATGCGCTCACGCATGCCGGCCAGTTCATGTTCCCACTGCTGTCGAAGTGCGGCACTGGAGAGCACCGCGGTGACGATGGCGCCGCCGTGGATCGGCGGGTTGGAATAGTTGGTACGAATCACGCGTTTGACCTGCGACAGTACACGGCCCGATTCGTCGCGGTTTGCCGTCACGATGGTCAGCGCCCCGACCCGTTCTCCGTATAGGGAAAAGGACTTCGAAAACGAACTTGAGAGGAAGAACTCGAGGCCCGATTCGGCAAACAGACGCACCGCGGCCGCGTCCTCTTCGACGCCATCGGCGAAGCCCTGGTAAGCCATGTCGATGAAGGCGATGAGCTTCCCTTCGCGCACCACCTCGACGACCTGTGTCCACTGCGTTGCGGTGAGATCGGCACCAGTCGGGTTGTGGCAGCAGGCATGCAGGACGACGATGGACCCCGCCGCCGCGGCCTTTAAACCGGCAAGCATGGCGTCGAAGTCCACCCCGCGCGAAGCGGCGTCATAATAGGGGTAGCTGTCGACCTCGAAGCCGGCTGCCTCGAACAACGCGCGGTGGTTTTCCCAGCTCGGATCGCTGATATAGATCTTGGCAGAAGGCTTGATACGGCGCAGGAAATCAGCACCAATCTTTAACGCGCCGGTTCCGCCGAGCGCCTCGAACGTGATAGCGCGACCGGCGGCGACAAGTTCCGCATTCGGCCCGAAGACAAGGCCTTGCACCGCGTCACCATAGACCTTGGGGCCTTCGATCGGCTGATAGCTGCGTGAAGGCGACAATTTGAGGATGGCCGCTTCGGCCGCTTCGACTGCGCCGAGCAATGGAACTTTTCCGTTGTCGTCGTAGTACACACCAACGCCCAGATTAACCTTTTCGGCGCGGGTGTCTGCCGCAAAGGCTTCAGTTAACCCGAGGATGGGGTCGCGCGGTGCCAGTTCAACGTTGGCAAAGATCGACGAGGTCATGTCAGCTCCATGGTTGCGTCGGTGGGGTCGACGCGGAATAATCGAATGTTTGGCCCTGTCTCGCGGCGCGGCGCCGCAAGAGGAAAATATTAGCATGTCGCAAGGCGCAAATCCGGCTCGGGTCATCACCTATGAGGGGAGTCCCTTCCGCCTGCATCAGCCGTTCGAACCCGCGGGAGATCAGCCCGAGGCGATTGCGCGCCTGGTGGAAGGTATCGAGGACGGATTGATGTACCAGACGCTGCTCGGCGTCACCGGTTCGGGCAAGACGTACACCATGGCCAACGTGATCGCACGTTGCGGCCGGCCGGCCTTGGTGCTGGCGCACAACAAGACGCTGGCGGCCCAGTTGTATTCCGAATTTCGCGAGTTTCTGCCGGAAAATGCGGTCGAATATTTCGTCTCGTATTACGACTACTATCAGCCCGAAGCCTACGTGCCGTCGCGCGATCTGTTCATCGAGAAGGATTCGAGCATCAACGAGCATATCGAGCAGATGCGGCTGAGCGCAACCAAGAGCCTCATGGAACGGCGCGACGTGGTGATCGTGGCGACCGTCTCGTGCATTTACGGTATTGGTGACCCGGTCGATTATCACAGCATGGTGCTGCACCTGCGCGAAAGTGAGCACATCGCGCATCGTGATCTTGTGCAGCGCCTCGTGACCATGCAGTACACGCGTTCAGATGTGGATTTTCGACGTGGCACGTTTCGCGTGCGCGGCGATGTGATCGACATCTTTCCGGCCGAGAATGCCGAACTTGCGGTGCGCGTCGAGATGTTCGACGACGAGGTCGAGCATCTGACTCTGTTTGATCCGCTGACCGGACACCTCAAGCACAAGCTGGCGCGTTTCACAGTGTATCCATCGAGTCATTACGTGACGCCTCGCGCCACCGTGCTGCGGGCGATGGAAGGCATCAAGACCGAACTGCGCGATCGCATCGAATGCTTTCAGCAGGCCGGCAAGCTGGTCGAAGCGCAGCGCATCGAGCAGCGCACGCGCTTCGATCTGGAGATGCTCAACGAGTTGGGCTTTTGCAAGGGCATTGAAAACTATTCGCGGCATCTGTCCGGACGATCACCCGGCGAGCCGCCCCCGACGCTGATCGACTATCTGCCGGCCGACGGATTGATGTTCGTCGACGAATCGCATGTGTCGATTCCCCAGGTGGGCGCGATGTACAAGGGCGATCGCTCGCGCAAGGAAAATCTCGTTGAATACGGCTTTCGTCTGCCCTCGGCAGTCGACAACCGGCCGCTCAAATTCGAAGAGTTCGAAAAGCTGATGCCGCAGACCACATTTGTCTCGGCGACCCCGTCGAAATACGAAGCAGAGCATCAGGCGCAGGTTGTTGAACAAGTGGTTCGGCCGACCGGCCTGATCGACCCGGTCGTTCAGATACGACCGGCGGTGACCCAGGTGGACGATCTGCTCAGTGAGATCAAGGTGCGCATTGCGGTCGAGGAGCGCGTGCTGGTCACCACGCTGACGAAACGCATGGCCGAAGATCTGACTGAATATCTCGCCGAAAACGGGCTTCGGGCGCGCTACCTCCATTCCGACATCGATACCGTCGAACGCGTCGAGATCATCCGCGATCTGCGCCTGGGCTTGTTCGATGTGCTGGTCGGGATCAATCTGTTGCGTGAGGGGCTCGATATTCCTGAAGTGTCACTGGTGGCCATTCTCGACGCAGACAAGGAAGGGTTTCTGCGTTCCGAGCGCTCATTGATCCAGACCATGGGGCGGGCGGCGCGACACCTCAACGGCACGGCGATTCTTTATGCCGATGTGGTGACCAATTCGATGCGCCGTGCCATCGACGAAACCGATCGCCGCCGGCAAAAACAGATCGCGTTCAATGAGGCAAACGGGATCAAACCGCGTTCGGTGGTCAAACGGATCAAGGATCTTATTGACGGCGTGTATGCGAAAGGCGATGACGCCCGGGACGCGCACGTGCGGGAGAGCACGCCGGACTACGCGGCAATGGACGAAAAGACTGTGGCGAAGGCGATCCGGCAGCTCGAAAAGAAGATGCAGCAGCACGCACAGAATCTCGAATTTGAACAGGCTGCCGCCGCGCGTGACGAGTTATTCACCTTGCGTGCCAAGGTGTTTGGCGCGGATCAGCACGGCGCAGAGCAATGAGAGGCCGGATTTGGTAACACGCGTTTTGTTCGTCTGCACTGGCAACATCTGCCGATCGCCCACGGCGGAGGGGGTTGCCCGTCACTGGTTGCGCATGCTGGGTCTGGATGGTGTGGTCGCGGTGGATTCGGCCGGTATCGCCGGATACCACGCCGGCGAAGCGCCGGATGCGCGCAGCCAGCGCGTTGCCGCGCAACGCGGCTACGACCTGTCTCGTTTGCGGGCCCGCAAATTGACGTCAAAGGACTTTGACCGCTTCGACCTGTTGTTGGCGATGGACGAGGGACATCGCGATGTGATGTTGCGCAAGGCGCCGCCGGAATGCCGCGACAAGATCCGCCTGTTTCTCAGCTTTGCGCCCGAGCTTGGTCGTCATGAAGTGCCCGACCCCTACTACGGTGGCACCTCCGGTTTCGATGATGCGCTGAATCTTTGCGAGGTCGGGGTGCAAGGTTTGCTCGATGTGCTGCGTGAAAAGCACTGATTGGCGGTGTTGCGTAATTGATCGGCGCGCCCGCGCTTGGCAACGTCTCGCCACTTGGGGCGTCCTTGATTCCGCTCGATAGGTATGTGACCTGCTGATCGCCGTGTGACGTGCGTTCGAAGTCACGATGGAAAACGGGCCGTACCACGAAGGTGGCACGGCCCGTCTTTTTTGAATGCGACGATGACTACTTGTCGCGACGATGACTACTTGTGCGTTTCGACCTGTTGTAAATTCGACTCCGTCTCAACCTCAGCCCGTGGTCCGCGTGGGCGGCCGAGTTGTTGTGACTCGCTGATGACGTCCTGTGCCGCCACTTTTTCCGGCTGCGTTTCGATCATCACGAGTCCGCTTTCTTCGAGCGCGGTATCAATATCGGTCTCAGCTGCGGTGTCCTGAGGCTGTGCTTCGTTGTGCGGTGCTGCCTCATCGACGACCGCTTCAGCATCAAGCGCTGCCTGATTCGTGGCTTCTTCTTCAGCCATCGTTTGGGCGGGGGCAACCGGGGCCGGCTCGTCGGCAGCGGCCGTACCGCCATCGTGGGCTTCGGTCGTCGCGACGGCTTCTTCGTTTGCCGGCGCGGCGTAAGGCGTCGCTTCTTCGTGCGTGGGCGTGGGTTCTTCAATGGATTGAACGTTCACCAGCGTCGAAGAAAACGCCTCGGTTTCATCCGGCGCGTTTTCAGCCACGTTCGCACGCTCGATATCTCCGCCTCCCGCGTCGGTCGCGCTTTCGTCCGTCCGTGCTTGTGCGGTGTCGATAGCTGCTTCGCGCTCCGGAATTTCGGCTGTAGTAGGCGGCGCTTCTTGCTCCTGCACGACCGATTGCGGTTGGGGCGTCGCGGTATCAGTCCCAGCGTCCGTCGCAGCGTCCGCGTCGGCAACTGCGAGCGCCGATGTACTGTCTCCCGACTCGTCACGGTTCTGACGCGAACGGCGTCGACGGCGTCCGCGCGAGCTGCGCGACTCTGACGTTTGTTCAGCATCGTCAGAAGCTACCGCCGCTGGCGCGTCGTCATTCTCATCACTTTCAACGTCTTTCTGTTCGGTCGCTTCGCTCTGGGCCTGGCTTTGCTCATTCTGGCGGCCACGGCCGCGACGACCGCGTCGCGAACGCCCGCTGCCCGCCTCACCCTCAGTGCGTTCGCCGGTGGCTGCCGCAGCGGCGACTGCGTCCGTCGTCACAGCAGTTGCTTCGGCGGCGACGCTGGCGTTTTCCGTTGTACTCCCGGCTTGCTGAGCGTCGTCACTCCGATTCCCGCGTCGACCGCGGCCGCGCCGGCTGCCGCTGCGCGATTCGTCGTCGCCGCGGTCGCCGCGGTCGCCGCGGTCGTCGGGACGCCGACGACTTTCTGTGGTGTCGTCTCGCGACGTGTCACGGCCATCGTCTCGACGGCCGCGGGAGTTCCGACCACCGCGCTTGCCGTTCTTGCGCTCTTCCTCGCCACTTGCGCTCGATTTACGCTTCTTGGGCGGCTCGAGCGGAGTTTGCGCGGGTGTCGCGCCGGCAAAAACATTTTTCAGCCAGCCGAGGAAGCCGCTTGCGACGGCCTTCACCGAAGTGGCCTCGGCGGTTTTGGTTTCGACGTTCGGGGGCGGTTGCGGCGGTGCGATCGAGCGGACGGCGGCTTCGGCGCGTGCCGGCTTGCTGCTCTCTTCGAGCATGGTTTCGGTATACGACGGTTGCGACGGTTGCGCCGCCATCTGATAGCTGGCGACAGTGCTGTCGTCCTCGTTCAGCTGATCGTGGCGCAAACGGATGATCTCGTGCTGCGGCGTCTCCAGATGACGGTTTGGCACGATGATCACGTTAATCTTGTGACGAAACTCGACATGCGCAATGTCCACGCGCTTTTCATTGAGCAGGAAGGTGGCGACGTCTACCGGAACCTGAACATGGACCGCGCCGGTGTTGTCCTTCATCGCCTCTTCTTCCAGAATGCGCAGGATGTGGAGGGCGGATGATTCGGTGTTGCGGATGTGTCCGGTGCCGTTGCAGCGCGGGCAGGGGATGTAGGCACCTTCGGCAAGGGCGGGGCGCAGACGCTGGCGCGACAACTCAAGCAGACCAAAGCGGCTGATCTTGCCGGTCTGGACGCGCGCGCGATCCACGCGCAGCGCATCGCGCAAGCGTTGTTCGACTTCGCGCTGATTCTTGTTCGACTCCATGTCGATGAAGTCGATGACGATCAGGCCGCCCAGATCGCGCAAGCGCAGCTGGCGCGCGACTTCTTCGGCCGCTTCGATGTTGGTGCGCAGTGCAGTCTCTTCGATGTCGGCGCCTTTGGTGGCGCGGCCGGAGTTGACGTCGACCGATACCAGCGCTTCGGTGTGATCGATCACCACCGCGCCGCCCGAGGGGAGAATGACCTGCCGGGCGTAGGCGGATTCAATCTGATGTTCGATCTGGAAACGCGAAAACAGCGGGACGTCGTCGCCGTAGAATTTGACGCGATTGACGTTCTGCGGCATCACGTGCGCCATGAACTGGCGCGCCTGCTCGTAGACATCCTGCGTGTCGACAAGGATTTCGCCGATATCCTGGTGGAAGTAATCGCGAATGGCGCGGATCACCAGGCTGCCTTCCTGATAGATGAGGAAGGCGCCGACCTGCGCGTGTGCGGCGCCGTCGATGGCACTCCACAATTGCAGCAGATAATTCAGATCCCACTGGAGTTCTTCGGCGTTGCGGCCAATCGCCGCGGTGCGCGCGATGAGGCTCATGCCAGCGGGGACTTCGAGCTGATCCATGGCGTCGCGCAACTCGGCACGCTCGTCGCCCTCGACGCGGCGCGAAACGCCGCCGCCGCGCGGATTGTTGGGCATCAGCACCAAGTAGCGGCCGGCCAGCGAAATATAGGTGGTGAGCGCGGCGCCTTTGTTGCCGCGCTCGTCTTTTTCGACTTGGACGATCAGCTCATGGCCTTCCTTGAGCACGTCCTGCGGTCGTACACGCGCTTGGTCGTTCCCACCGTCTAGATAGGTCCGGCTGATTTCCTTGAACGGAAGAAAGCCGTGGCGCTCTGCGCCATAGTCCACAAAAGCGGCTTCCAGACTCGGTTCCACCCGAGTGACAACGGCTTTGTAAATGTTGCTTTTTCGTTCTTCTTTGGCGGCCGATTCGATGTCGAGGTCATTCAATCGTTGACCATCGACAATCGCGACGCGGAGTTCCTCGGCCTGCGTCGCATTGAAAAGCATGCGCTTCATCTATTCATTCTCCCGCGTGCTTCACACGGGCAGGAAGAACGGCACGCACCTTCGTACGAGACGGGGCGAGTTATCTACAGTAGAGAATGGCTCTCATCCGATATTTTCTGGCTTACGAGGGTCGGCTGGTCGATTATTCATGTGTTCCCGCCGAAGCGGCCGGAACTTCTGATCCTGCGCGCGAAGACGCGTTTTTTGGCAAAAAAACAAAATATCTTTCGCTTGGGTTACCATCGCAGCCTTTTGGCTGCGGGTGCAAACTGCTGATCGGACGGGAACCTCGTATCGCGGGCTCTGTACGTAACCGCGCATCCTGGCATTTCCGCTCAGGGGTTGCATGACGCCGCACCGTAACTGATCAGTACGCAAGTATATGGCAGGATGATGGCGCAACGCAAAAGCCTTGAAGTACGTCACATGCGAATCGATTCTGCCAGCGAAGGGCAGCGCATCGACAACTTTCTCATGCGTGAACTCAAGGGTGTGCCCAAAAGCCACATTTACCGCTTGCTGCGCAG
>CBDTZF010000096.1:0-8518 GCA_965364825.1 uncultured Rhodocyclaceae bacterium
GTTGGCCGGCAGATGCACGGCGGGAATATCGGCCTGCGTTGACGCTGCGGCGACGGACTCCAGCGAGGCCGTGCCACGCGCCCCACGGCTACGGCTTCGCGGCAGCGGGGCGAGAAACTTCGCCGACACGAATCCGTCGCGCAGCACGCCGCCGAGCAGCACACGCACCCGCGCCCAGCCGGGCACTTCGGACTCGCCGCGCACTTCAACTTTGCTGTGTTGTGCGAGCGCCGCCAGCCAGGTGCTCGCCGCGGCACGCGGCGCGGAGCGCAGATTGAGTTGCGGTGGCGTCACGAGGTGGGTGGCGTTCAGCGCCGGCGCGGTCGCCTCATCGACGCCCAGCGCCGCCTTGGCCTTTTGAAGTAATTCGCGCCGGTGGGCAAAACCGTTGAGGCCGCCATTGATGGCTCGCGTCAGCGCGCGCAGGTCGTCGGTGTCGGCGAGCCTGTTGAGCTGGTTGGTGTTCCAGAAGAACACCGCGGAATGCACCGCGTATTTCTCGGACACCAGATCGGGATTGGCGACCACGTCCTCACCCTGCCAGCGCGAAAAGGCGCGGTAGTTGTTCTTGCCGGTGAGCTGGATCAGGCCGCGCCCGCGATAACGGAAACCGTCGCCGCTCGCTTCGTCGCCATTGCCCATGCGCCCGCCGTACACCCGACAGCCGATCTTTTGCGGCTTGCGCGCACAGGCCTCGGCATCGGCACGCGTGCGAAAATAGCGGCGGAAAATCGTCCTCAGCCCGTCGGCCGAATAGTTCATGTTCTCGACCACATGGCGCAGACCGCCGGATTCGTGCATCAACTGGGCGAGAAAATGCGCGCTGCGCAGCGAACTGTCGATGCCGTGCTCCGCAGTCGCGGTGTTGAGTGCTTCGACATAGCGGTCGGCACGTGCGCGACTGGCGCCCATGCGGGTGAGAACTTCCAGGGAAATCGTCATCTGCGCGCTCCGGACCGGCTGGCCTGTTGTTCATTCAGGTTCCACTCACTATCACTAAAGCCCAGCGCGCCCGGCAATGCAAGCTGAACCCGATGCGCGCATCCGCCCACAACCCACTTACCATGTCGGGCGAGACGCCGGATCCCCGGCCGGAGACCCGACATGGCGCCTGTGCCTGGACCACGCCACCACCGCTTTGCGATCGCCTGCCTGTGTGCGCTGCTCACTGCGTGCACAAGTGCGGCGACGCGCGCCGGCAGCCTTGTCATCTGCGCCGATCTGACCGACGCCGAGCTCACCCACGCGAGCTTCGAACACGACGCCGCCGGCGGCCTCACCCAGTTCGATATCGTCACCCCGGATGCGCTGTGGCCCGCCCCCGGCCAGCGCGAAACGCCGCGCTTCTCGGCCGGCCAGAGCGATGTGTCTCCCAACCTCGTCGCCCATCCCGACGTGCGCGTCGACACCATCGCCGGTCATGATGGCGCGCTACGGGTGATCGATTTTGCCAGCCGCACTGCCGACGCCCTGCCACTTGACGACCTGCGCGGGTCGCTGATGCTGCACGAGGCGTTTCACGACCAGCACGCCATCGGATCGCTCTACATCACCGCGAGCGGCCACCGCGCTTCGATCACTCCGGTGCTGTGCCGGCGTTTTGTTCCCGCAGCGCAATAAATCGATCTCACCGCCGAACCCCCGGTGGCACGCCTTCCGGCAAGCTTTGTTTTCCAACGACAACTACGTATGTAAAATTTTCTTGAAAAACCCCTTGACGCGTTTGTTAAAGCGTGTAAACTCCAATCCATGTTGCACCGCACCATAAACCAACCCAAGGAAAAAGTCATGACCGCCAAACTCGATATCAACAAGCCCATGGAAACCGCCCAAGCCCTTATGGCCGTGCAAGTCGACGCCATCAACAAATCGCTCGAACTGCAGAAGAAGGGCGGCGAACAGCTGATGGCTTTCTTCCAAGCCGAAGCCGAAAAAGCCAAAGGCCTGAAGACCCCGCAGGAACTCGTACAGTTCAATGTGGATTGCAACACCGGCCTGTTCAACCTGATGAAGACCCAAGGCGAAGCGCTGACCGCGCTGGCCACCGAAGTGAGCAATACAGCAATGGCTCAGTTCAAGAACATGGGCGGCAAGTAATACCGGTTCTGATTGATCGAACCTGCAAGATATAAAGCCCGGTCGGCGAAAGCCGACCGGGCTTTATGCTTTTTTCTTCGCCTTCGCAACGCGCGCGGAAGAGGCGGCCCGCAAACACCGTAGCTGCCCGCCGGCTGACTCAGCGCGGATCGTCACCACATTTGAGCGACGCGGGATCGGGCAGTTCAGCGACCTTCTCAGCAATCCCGGACACCAGACGGCCGAACGCCGAGCGCTGGCCGAGGTTGTTCAGCTTGTCGAGCCCGGTGGTTACCTGCCGGCGCGTCTCGTCGCACAGTGTGTAGAACTCGATCGCGTTGGCCCGCGCTTCGCGGTATTGCCAGCCGGCGAGTAGCGCCACGCCGGCAAACACCACCGCCGCCATCGCCAGCGCGCGCACCCGCAGCGTCTGCTGACGGGTGGCTTCGAAGCTGCGCACCAGCTTCATCACCACCGCCGGGCTGGGTTCGCCGTCGGCGTCGTCGAGCGTTTCGGAGATGAAGATCTTGTCGGCCAATGCCACCTTGATGGGATTGTCGTCGGGCGCGCGGATGAGTGTGTGGTTGATGTCGATCGCAATCGGCACGCGCCCGCTGCCCAGCGACACCTCAACTTCCTTGCGCACCCAGTCCGACGCCAGCACATGCTCGCGCACGATGACCACCAGCTTCTTGCTCATGCGGATGCGCCGGCGCGTGGCGATCCGAAGATCGTCACCGGCAACATAGATGCGCTCATCGAGAAACACCGAGAACCCCACCGCCTCCAGCTGCTTGGTGAGTTCGCGTGCATAGTTCTGGCCGTCGGCGTGCGCATAGGAGACGAAATAGTCGAAGCCGAACAGGAAGTCGGCCAGCTTATCGAGCCCCAGCATTTGCGCGCCCTCCACGCCGGTTGAAGGTCTCAGTCAATCGTCAAATCCACTTTGGCAAACCCGGACAACTCGGCCGGGATGCGAATCATGTCGTTTTCGTAACGCCCCGTGCCGAGCACGATCTGCGGTTGGCGCAGCGAAAACGACACCCCCGGTCGCAACGCAATCTCGCCAAGACGGTCGAGCGCACTTTGCAGCACACGGCGAAAGACGCCCACCTGCCGGCCGAGCCGGTCGGCGTCAGCGCGCGCCGCCCCTGGCCAGTTCGAGGCCTCGCCCAACCACGCGCCGGCCGCGCGCAACAGTTCGTCCAGCGTGCCATCGAGCGCGGAGCCCTCCCGCGCCGTGGCCTCTGGCGCGCCATCGCGCAGCGCGAAATAGATCAGGCTGTCCACGCCCTGCGCGCCGACCACGCCGAGCCGCACCAGATCCGCATGCGCCGGCACGCGTGCCAGATTCAGCTTCGCGGCGGACCCCGGAATCCCCATCTCCAGCCCGCCGCCCGACGCACCCGGCGGCAGTGCGCGCAGCGGAATCACGATCTCGATCGGCACGCGAAAACCACCGTTCGATGGCCTACGCTCGCCGACCGGCGAGGCGCCATCGAACACGATCTCGGGCGAGACCGGCGCGAGCAGATCGATGCGCAGCGCCGAGGGCAGCACGGCCACCGTTTCGAGCGCAATGTCTTTGTCGATGTGGAACGCGATCGCGGTATCGGCCAACGGCAGATCGAATGGGCGGGAGAAGCGCGCAATCGCCTGATCCTGATAGCCAGTCACCAGGTCGGCCAGCCGCTCGGGGCTCAAGGCGGCGGCGATCGCCTCGCTCACCCGCTGCGCCGCCAACTCGCGCAGGGTGTCATGTGCGCGCCAGTTGACGTCGGGGCCGATGCCCGCGAGAGCGTTTCGCGCCCTGCGGATCACGCATTCGCCGCTGCGCGCCGCGCCCGGACGCACCGACGCATTCAAACGGCCATCGCGCGCGGCCAGCGTCACATGGGTCAGCGTATTCACCACCATCGGTCCGCAGCCCCGCGTTTCAATCGCCACGCCGGCCAGCGGGCTGAGCCACACCAGCTTGCGTCCGCCACTCGGCGCGAGACTCACCGGCACCTCGATGGCTAGCATGCCATCGCGCTCGCTCACGCGCAGATGGGCGACATCGATCCGATAGCGGATGCCGTAGCCGCCCTGCCCGCTGGGGTGGGTACCGCGATCCCGCCCCTCAAGCGGTGCAGCGCTCTTGACCGTGTGCCGCAGGGTCGATTGAATCGACGCGAGACTGACCTGCGCCCGGATCGACAAGGGTGCATCGCCCACCGTAGGTAAACCCTGCGCCGCGACCGCGCACGCCGCCGCCATCATCCAGGCGCTACAGCACGACGCAGCAATCCAACGGGACGCTTTCATGCGCCGATGTTACGCCAGTCAGGGCGACGTGACGACGCCCTGCCGCGGGTCGTCCCTATCTGCGCCGGGCGCGCAGCGTATCGAGTTCTTCGAGCAGATCGGCCATCAGCGCGGCCAGTTCCGGCGCGGCGTCGAAGCTGCGTTCGATCTGCCGCATGCGGCGTGCGCGCAGCACGGTGGCGCTGCTCAGGCGCCACACGCCGGCCGCGCTCTCGGCATGCGGCAGCAGGCCCTCTTCGATGTGCACGATGAGCCATTCGGGCTCGACCGCGCAGGCGGCGGCGATCTGTTCGAGGGTGAGCCAGCTGTCTTCGATCAGGCTGCCGACGATAATGTCTTCGTCACGCATGGGTCAGGTCCTCATCGTGTCGCGCGGATCGAACTCGAGTTCGCGCTGCATGGTTTCGTACAGTTCGCGGGCCTTCGGCGTGTCGGCTGGCGGCAATACCACGCGCAGATCGATCAACAGATCGCCCGGCGGGCTGGCCGGAATGCCGCGGCCTCGCACCCGTAACTGGCGCCCGCTCTGGCTGCTTTCGGGAACACGCACCTTGAGTTTACCGCCGGGCACGCTGACTTCGACCACCGCGCCGAGCGCCGCTTCCCAAGGCGCCACCGGCAGTGCAAGGTGCAAATCGCGGCCCTCGATGCGAAAACGATCGTGTGGTTTGAAGGCAATTTCGAGCATCAGGTCGCCGGCGGATCCTCCGCCCACGCCGGGACTACCTTGCCCCGCAAGCCGGATGAATTGCCCCTGGCGAACCCCCTTGGGTATCTTCACGTTGAGCGTGCGCGATGTCAGCCTGACCCGCCCGTCAGCATCGAGCATCGGCACCTTGAGACCGATCTGCCGGGTCGCTCCTGAAAATGCGTCTTCCAGATCGAGCATGACCTTGGCGTGATGATCCTCGCCCTGTGCGCGGATTCCGCCGCCGCCGCGGTGGAACCCACGACCGCCGCCGCCGCCATTCATGCGGCCGAACAGTTCGGAGAAGAAATCGCTGAAACCGGCGGCCTCGTTCGGTGAGAATCCGCCGCCCTTGAATTCGAAGCCGCTGTCCCAATCCGGTGGCGGCTGGAAGTCCTGACCCGGTCGATAGCCTTTGCCGAGTTGATCGTAGGCCGCGCGTTTTTCCGGGTCGGAGAGTACCGCGTTGGCCTCGTTCACGTCCTTCATGCGCGCCTCGGCATCCGCCTCCTTGGAGACGTCCGGATGGTACTTGCGCGCCAGTTTGCGAAACGCCTTGCGGATCTCGTCCGCCTTCGCGTCGCGCGCCACCCCGAGGGTGGCGTAGTAATCCTTGTATTCCATGGTCTGTCCTTCGAGGGTGCAACCCGTCGCAGTTAGATTGGACCGCCTAGGCGCCAGATCAAGTGGCATCGTCGCATGAACGCGGACGGCAGGCGCTTGGCAAGGGCATTTGAAACGAAAAGGAAAATCAAACGCGCACTACCGGCATTCCCTAGTTGTAACAATTTGCGCGGCCGTTGCAACGACCACCTGCCACAAACACCCCATCAAAACAGGCATCGCGCGACGCCACGCGATGCGCGTTACCGCCAAGATAGGCCGCTTTCACTCGAGGCGCTGCGAATCCCACGCCGGCTGCTCCCACGCCAATTCGTGATGCACGCGCTTACATTCTGCCAATCCCGCCAACGGGGGATTTCAATACCTTGTCCGATGCGAACAACAACAACGGTGTGCACCAAATAACCGGTTCGTGATCGTTTTCAATGAAGAAAGAGGGAGAGTTTTGATGGTACGTCGCTTAATCATGATTGCAGCACTCGCCGTTTTCGGTACCACCAGCGCCGCCTGGGCCGCCGAGGAGCACGGCACCGCAGACGAAGCCAAAGCCATGCTGGAAAAAGTGGTGGAAGCAGTCAAGGCCGACGAGGCTGCTGCGCTCGACAAATTCACCAAGGGTGAAGACGGCTTCAAGGATCGCGATCTGTATCCGTTCTGTGGTGGCCCGGATGGCAACTTCAGCGCGCACCCGAGCCTGGCCGGCAAGAGCCTGAAGGATCTCAAGGACAAGGCCGACAAGCCGCTGGGCGAGGAAATCTACGCCGCCGCCAAGGAAGGCGAGATCAACGAAGTGTCGTACATGTGGCCGCGTCCGGGTGAAGAAGAGCCCGTCAATAAAATCGCCTATGTCACCAAGATCGGTGATCAGGTGTGTGCGGTCGGTTACTACCAGTAAGCGCCCCACGGGATTCCGCGCCGGACCTTCCCGTTCGGCGTGATTCCGGGCAACAAGAAAAGCCTCGCAATCGCGGGGCTTTTTTTCGCTCCGCGCGTTCGCGTCCCGCGCCTTACCCAGTCAGTTGCAAGTCCGCCAGCCGCGCATACAGTCCGCCTTGCTGGCGTAAATCCGCCGGCGTGCCGGTCTCGATGATGCGCCCCTCGTCCATCACCACGATGCGGTCGACCTGCTGCACGGTGGCGAGGCGGTGCGCAATCACCAGCGTGGTGCGCCCTTCCATCGCCGTCGCCAAGCCTTTCTGCACGAGGATTTCGGATTCGGCGTCGAGCGCGCTGGTGGCTTCGTCGAGCAGCAGCAGTTGCGCGCGTTTTAGGATCGCGCGCGCAATCGCGATGCGCTGGCGCTGGCCGCCCGAGAGGCGCACGCCGCGCTCGCCGAGGAAGGTCTGGTAGCCCTCGGGCAGATGGTCGATGAAGTCGTCCACCAGCGCGGCGCGCGCGGCGGCGATGACCTCGTCGTCGCTCGCGTCCATGCGACCGTAGCGGATATTTTCCAGCGCGTTGGCTGAGAAGATGACCGGGTCCTGCGGCACGATGGCGATGCGTTGACGCAGCGCGTGCAGGCCCAGCTCACGGACGTCCTGACCGTTGACGTACAGGCTGCCGCCCGACACATCGTAATAGCGCAGCAAGAGCTGGAACAACGTCGTCTTGCCGGCGCCCGAGGGGCCGACGATGGCTACGCGTTCGCCCGCTTCGACATCCAGACAGATGTCGTCGAGCGCGCGCATTTCGGGCCGCGCGGGATAGGAAAACACCACATGATCGAAGCGGATCGCGAGTTGAGCGACATTGACAGGCGCCTGCGTCACCGGCGCTTCGCGGATCGCCGCTTCGGCATGCAGCAATTCGAGCAGGCGCTCGGCGGCGCCGGCGGCACGCATCACGTCGCCCCACACTTCGGCCATGGTGCCAACGCCGCCGGCGACCAGCGCGGCATAGAGCACGAAGGAGAACAACTGGCCTTCGGTCATCACGCCGGCGCCCACCTGACGCGCACCTATCCATAGCACGAAGACGATGGTACCCATGGTGGCGCTGATGATCAGCGCGGTAAGTGCGGCGCGCACACGGGTGCGCTTGAGCGCGGTGACGAAGCTGGTTTCGGTACGCGTGGCGAAGCGCGCCGCCTCCTGCGCTTCCTGTGTATACGCCTGCACGGTGGGCATGGCGTTGAGGATTTCGCCGGCCAGCGCCGAGGTGTCAGCGATGCGATCCTGCGTTTCACGCGAGAGCTTGCGCACCTTGCGGCCGATGAACAGGATCGGCAGCGTGAGCACCGCCATCAGCCCGAGATTGAGTGAAAACAGGTGGAAGCTGGTCACCGCCAGCATAATCATGCCGCCGACGAACTGGAACAGACTGCGCAGCCCCATCGACACCGAACTGCCGACCACCGTCTGGATGAGCGTGGTGTCACCAGTGAGTCGCGACAACACCTCGCCGGTCTGCAGGGTTTCGAAGAATTCTGGCGACTGGCGCAGAACGCGCGCGTAGACCGCATTGCGCAAATCCGCGGTGGCGCGCTCACCCAGCCAGGCCACGGTGTAGTAGCGCGCCGCCACCGCCACCGCCCAGAACGTAGCAAGCCCGAACAGCGCGAGGAAATGCCCGTTGAGCGTCGACGCGCCAAGCAGCCCGCCACCCGACATGCGTCGATCGCCAAAACCCGCATCGATCAGATCGCGAAAGGCCAGCGGCACCACCAGAATCGCCGCCGAAGCCAGACACAGCAACACGAAGGCCAGCGCGATGCGCGACCGGTACGGCCGCAGGAAGGGCCACAGCCCCTTGAGCGCGGAGAGGCGTTTCGGGGTCAGCGGTGGCGCGGGGCGGTTGCGGGTCATGGCCTATTGTCGGTGATCT
>CBDTZF010000097.1:0-8502 GCA_965364825.1 uncultured Rhodocyclaceae bacterium
GCCGGCCTCAGCGACACATCGCCGGCAATCACGCGCTGCACACCGTCCGACGTACGAATCCGCAATGCGCCATCGTCATCGACGCCAAGGCAGATACCCGCGATATCGGCGCCCTCGCCGGCAACGCGCACCGGCAGATCGGCATAGGCATTGCGCTGGTTCCAGGCGCCGACGAAAGCGACGAAGCCGGTGCTGGCGTAGGTATCGAACAGCGTGCGCTGCATGCGCAGCAGTTCGGCAAGCAGCCGCTCGCGCGCCGGCACCGCCTCCATCACCCGGTCGAGCGCGGTGACGTCCTCGCGCCCCGGCACCGGCTCACCGAGCGGCAATGACAGATTGAGTCCAATACCCACCACCGCCACTGTCGGCCGCGTCCCCGCCAGTTCGACCAGGATGCCGGCCAGCTTGCGCCCGTACACCTGCACATCGTTGGGCCATTTGAGTTCCACGCCGGCGACACCGAACTGCTCGAGCACCGTCGCCACGGCAAGCCCGGCAACCAGCGACAATCCCGCCGGCGCCGGCGCGTTGACATCGAAATGCCACTGTGCAGAGAAGGTCAGGCTGGCGCCCGGCCACGCCAGCCAGCGCCGCCCGCGACGGCCCCGGCCGGCGGTTTGTTGATCACAGGCCAGCACCGCCACCCGGCCATCCGCGGGCCGCGGTGTGTCAAGCAGCACGGCGTTGGTTGATGCGCAGGTTTCGCGCACATCCAGCACATAACGTGATGCATCGCCCGCCAGCGCGGCACGCAGCAGATCGGCATCGAGCACCGGCACCCCGGTTGCAGTCGCCATCGCGGTATCTCTTGGGGAAAGGACGAAATTATCTTCGATCGGCGCACTAAATGCACCATTCCGGGGCACAGCACGGCAGCGCGCGCTCTATTCGTCGCTATTTTTGTGCGAATCGCGCGCCGCGTCATCCAGCCCGAGCTCGTGAATCTTGCGGGTGATGGTGTTGCGGCCGATGCCGAGCAGCTGCGCGGCTTCGATGCGACGGCCGCCCGTACTGTGCATGGCGCGCTCGATCAGGGTGCGCTCGAAACCACGCGTGAGCTGCTCGAACACGTGCCCCGGCGAGGCAGCCAGCAGCCGGTCGGCTTCACGACCCAGCGCCGTGCACCAGTCTGCCCCACTGGCCGCGCCTTCAGGCAAATCGCGGAATTCTGCCGGCAGATCATCCACATCCACCGCCTGCCCCGGCGCCATCACGGTGAGCCAGTGACACAGATTTTCAAGCTGGCGCACGTTGCCGGGAAACGCCTGTGTCTGCAGATGTTCGAGCGCGGCGTCGGTGATCCGCTTGGGTTCCACTTCGAGATCGCGGGCACTCTTCTTGAGGAAATGGGCAATCAGCGGCGCGATGTCTTCACGGCGTTCGCGCAACGGCGGCAGACGCAAGCGGATGACGTTCAGGCGGTGATAAAGGTCTTCGCGAAAGCGGCCGTCCTGCACGCGCACATCAAGATCCTGATGGGTGGCGGCGATCACGCGGACATTGGTGCGCACCGGCTGGTGTCCGCCGACGCGGTAGAAATGACCGTCCGAGAGCACACGCAGCAGGCGGGTCTGCAGTTCGGCCGGCATGTCGCCGATTTCATCAAGGAAAAGCGTGCCGCCATCCGCCTGCTCGAAGCGGCCGCGGCGTTGCGCGGCGGCGCCGGTGAAGGCGCCACGTTCATGACCGAACAGTTCGGATTCGAGCAGATCGCGCGGAATGGCGGCGGTGTTGATGGCGATGAAGGGCGCATCGCGCCGCGGGCTGTGGCGATGCAACGCGCGCGCCACCAACTCCTTGCCGGTGCCCGATTCGCCATTGATGAGCACCGTAGCATGCGATTGGGCGAGCCGGCCGATAGCGCGAAAGACATCCTGCATGGCCGGCGCCTGGCCCAGAATCTCGGGCGCCACGACCGACTCGTCGGCCACCTCGCTGGGTGCCGCGCCCTGCTCGGCTGCGCGCCGTACCAGCCCCATCGCCTGTTCGAGATCAAACGGCTTGGGCAAATACTCGAACGCCCCGCCCTCGAACGCCGACACCGCGCTGTCGAGATCGGAATAGGCCGTCATGATGATGACGGGCAGGTCGGGAAAGCGCGCTTTGACCGTTTCCAGCAGCACCAGCCCGGAGGCGCCCGGCATACGGATATCCGAAATCAGCACCTTGGGGGGTTGACTCAATGCGGCCAGCGCCGCCACCGCGGCATCCGCCGACTCGAAACTGCGGTGCGACAAGTTCTCGCGCGCCAGGGCCTTTTCCAGCACCCAGCGAATCGAGCGATCGTCATCAACAATCCAGACAGTTTCCATGTTCATTGCACTATTTAGGTGCATGCGGCCCGATCAGGCCACATGTCGTTCCGGTACCGGCAGCATTAGCGTGAAGCGCGTGCAGCCAGGGACGCTATCCACGTCGATCATGCCCTGATGTTGCGCGACGATGGTTTGCGCCAGCGACAGGCCCAGGCCGCTGCCGCCTTCGCGCCCCGACACCAGCGGATAGAAAATCTGGTCGAGCATGTGTTCGTCGATGCCCGGCCCGTCATCGGTCACCCGCAATTCAAGCGCCAGCTTGTGCCGGCGCTTGGCCAGCGTGACCTGGCGCATGGCACGAGTGCGCAGTTCGACGCAACCGACGCCGTCGACCGCCTGCGCGGCGTTACGCACGATGTTGAGCACCGCCTGGATGAGTTGCTCACGATCGCCGGTGATGTCCGGCAGACTGGTGTCGTAATCGCGCACCACGGTGAGGCGCGGATATTCGGCGAGGATCAGGCGGCACACGCGCTCGACAACGTCATGCAGGTTGAGCGGCGCCGGGTGCATGACCGCGTGGTTGCCCAGCAGCCGCTGCATGAGCGCCAGCAGACGGTCGGTTTCAGCAATGATGACGGCGGTGAATTCCTTCAGTCCGGGGTCGGCCAGTTCGCCTTCAAGCAATTGCGCCGAACCGCGAATGCCGCCCAGCGGATTCTTGATTTCATGCGCCAGATTGCGGATGAGTTCGCGATTGGCCTGCTGTTGCTGGAGCAGCAACTCCTCGCGCGTAACGCGCAGTTGCGCATCGATCGGGCGGAACTCGAGCAGCAAACGCACGCCCGGCGCCTCCACCGGACTGACCGTGCAATCCACATGCAAGGCGTCGCCGTGGGCGCCAAGGCGAATACGCAGATCCTTGCCGGTGTAGCTCCAGTTGTCGTCGAGCGCCGCCCTGAGCGCTGTTTCGAGACCATTGAATTCGCCCAGCAGCTCGGCCAGCGGCCGGCCGCTCATGCGCGCCGCGCTGATCCCGAAAAGGTTTTCCGCGCCGGCATTGAGATAGCGCAGCGCAAACGTCTCGTCAATCAGGACGACCGCCGTCGACAACAGGTCGAGACCGGCAAAACGTGAGGGACGGGAGGACGCAGTCATGGTGAATGATTCCGAGCAAGATACGCGCCAGCTGCGCTTACAGTGCAAATCATCCGCGCAGCGGACGCAGGATCAATCAAGGAACGCCGCCGCATCGGCGCCGTCGAAGCGTCTCATCAGCAGCGACCGGCGTGCGGTGTCGAGACGCATCGCACCGCACCGAAACAGTGCGGGAGACACTGGATCGCCGCTCAGCGCAGGTTGCGCATCTCCTTCTTGAGGGCCTCGACGTTGCGCTCGTGCTGCTCAACCGTCTCCTGAAAGGGTTTGACCCGGTCGAGCTTGCGCTGGTAGTTCTTCTCGTTGCCGTAACGCACCGTGTCGGCCTCCGCGAGTTCCTTGCGTGCCGCCTCGAGCGCTTTTTCCTCGGCGTCGAGTTCGGCTTCGAGAATCGAGCGCCGGTCGTTGTCGCGCGCGCGTTGATCGGACTCGCTCACGCGCGGGAAGCCCGCCCCCGAGGATGTCGGCGCGGCTTTGGCTTTGGGCGTCCGACCACCCGACACCGACGAGACCGGCAGATCGCGACTCAGCCGGGTGCAGTTCTTGCCTTTGGTGGTATTTGTGTAGGTGACGCGCGTCTCTCCGGTGGCCGGGTCGGTTTCGACGCACTTGTACACATCAGCGAGCACACTGCCGGCCGACATGGAGAGGAGCAGGGCACAGAACAGTTTCATGGCATTTCCGGTTGATGCTGGCATGGCTTCGAGTGTAGCAATCGATTCCAACTCATTGTGCGCCGCACGCGCGCCGCCGATAAAAGAAAAGGACGGGCAGAACCCGTCCTTTTCCAACGCGCCAGCCGCAAATTGGCTTACACCCGGCGGCGTGTGTTCGCCTTTACAGGCTGTAATACATGTCGAACTCGAGCGGGTGCGTCGTCACACGCATGCGATCGACGTCTTCCATTTTGAGCGCGATGTAGGCGTCGAGGAAGTCGGTCGAGAACACGCCGCCGCGGGTGAGGAATTCGCGATCCGCATCGAGCGCTTCGAGCGCCTGCTCGAGGCTCGTGCACACCGTTGGAATCTTGGCGTCTTCTTCCGGCGGCAGGTCATACAGATTCTTGTCGGCCGGATCGCCCGGATGCATCTTGTTCTGGATCCCGTCCAGACCCGCCATCAGCAGCGCAGCAAAAGCCAGATACGGGTTGGCCATCGGATCGGGGAAGCGCGCTTCGATGCGGCGCCCTTTCGGATTGCTGGTGTGCGGGATGCGGATCGACGCCGAACGGTTGCGCGACGAGTAGGCCAGCTTGGTCGGCGCCTCATAATGCGGCACCAGACGCTTGTAGGAGTTGGTTGCCGGGTTGGTGATGGCGTTGAGCGCGCGTGCATGCTTGATGATGCCGCCGATGAAATACAACGCGATTTCCGACAGGCCGGCATAGTCGTTGCCGGCGAACAGGTTCTGACCGTCTTTCCAGATCGACACATGCACATGCATGCCGGAGCCGTTGTCGCCGACGATCGGCTTGGGCATGAAGGTCGACGTCTTGCCGTACTGGTGCGCCACGTTGTGCACAATGTATTTGAGTATCTGAGTCCAGTCGGCGCGCTGGGTCAGTGTGCTGAATTTGGTGCCGATTTCGCACTGGCCGGCATTCGCCACTTCGTGGTGATGCACTTCGACCGGCACACCGCAGGATTCGAGCGCCAGCGACATTGCGGCACGGATGTCGTTGAGGCTATCGACCGGCGGCACCGGGAAATAACCACCCTTGACGCGCGGACGGTGACCGATGTTGCCGCCATCGAATTTTTCCGCCGTCGACCAGGCCGCTTCTTCGGAGTAGATCTTGCTATAGACGCCGGACATATCGACGCTCCACTCGACGGAATCGAAAATGAAGAACTCGGGCTCGGGGCCGAAAAAGGCCGTGTCACCGACGCCGGAACTCTTGAGGTAGGCTTCGGCGCGCTTGGCGATCGAGCGCGGATCGCGGTCGTAGCCCTTGCCGTCGGACGGTTCGATCACGTCGCAACTGAGCACCAGCGTGGTTTCGTCGTAGAACGGATCGATATACGCCGTCGACGCTTCGGGCAGCAGGATCATGTCCGAGGCCTGAATGCCTTTCCAGCCGGCAATCGACGAGCCGTCGAACGGGTGGCCATGTTCGAAGTGATCTTCTTCAAAGGCAGACACCGGCAGGCTGACGTGGTGCTCCTTGCCTCGGGTATCGGTAAAACGCAGGTCGATGAAGCGAACTTCATTTTCCTCAATCATCTGCATGACATTTTCAGGGCTCATGGCCACTCCTCGTGGAAACGCGGTAACACAAATTTCAATCAACGCAGCGGTATTAGCAGGGTTCGTGCCAGATAGCGGACAGTGCGCCAGACACTGGCACGCCGCCCGCAACGGCGCGCCACCTGACCACAGATCGCACCATCGCGGTGCGCCCATGAAAGCACGCGCACCATCATGGTGCAAACATGCCATAAACCTTCACACTCCGGATCGCCGGGCGCGCGACGAGGCCCTCGCGGATGCGCGCACCCAGCGTGTCGACCTCCGGCATGTCGCGCAACACCTCGGCCGGAAAGAACACTTCCACCTCGGCCCGCCCGCCCAGATAGTGCACCAGCACGCGCGTCGGCGCGGGGAGGTCGTCGCCGAGCACGGTGCGCACATGGGTGATCAGATCGGCGCGCGGCGGAATCACTGCGCCCGACATTGACGCGTCGATGTCGTCCTCGGCGTCCACGTGGACCAGCATGTCATGCACCGCACTGTGTTTCCGGCGCACCCGACGGTGGACGGATTCGGCAATGTAATGGCCTTCCGACACCGTGATGCGCGGGTCGACCTGCACATGGACGTCGCACAGCACACGGTTGGCCATGCGTCGGGTGCGCAGGTCGTGAACGTCGATAACGCCCGGCGTCTCGCGGATGGTTTCACGAATCCGGCGCACCAGATCGGACGACGCCGCGGTGTCGATCAGTTCGCGAATCGCGGCGTAGGCGAGCATCACGCCCATGCGCACAATCATGAAACCGACCAGCGCTGCGGCCAGCGGTTCGACAAAACGATAACCCAGCAGACCGCCGCCAATGCCCACCGCGACCACCAGCGACGAGGCCGCGTCGCTCCGTGCGTGCCACGCATTGGCTTCAAGCATGCGCGAGTCGAGTCGGCGTGAGGCGGCGAGCGTGTAGCGGAACAGGCCCTCTTTGGCGGCCAGTGTAAACAGTGCCACCCACAGCGCCACCGGGTGCAGCGCGGGCAGTTCGGCCGCTGACTGAATGCGCGCGCCGGCGCTCCACAGAAAACCCACGCCGACCGCCACCAGCACCAAGCCGAGAAACATCGACACCACGGTTTCGATGCGATCATGGCCGTAGGGATGGTTCGCATCGGCCGGATCGGCGCCGGTGCGCGCGGCCACCAGCACGAGGCCGTCGGTGAGCAGATCGGAGAAGCTGTGCATCGCATCCGCCACCAGACTGAAGGCGTTGGCGAACAGGCCGATGACGATCTGCAGCACACTGAGCGTGAAGTTGGTCGCCATGGCGACCAGCGTGACGCGTTGGGCCTCCGCGGCGCGCTCGGCCGAGGAACTCGCCGCAGCGGTGGGAGACAGGTTTGTATCGTCAGGCATGAACGAATGGTTATACTTCAAAACCGTCATTCTAGCGGATCGCCGTCATGGGAAAATTAACCGACATCCTCGCCTTGGCCCACAAACGTGGTGAGGATTTGCATCTGCCTTACGATGGCGCACTGACTCCCGGCGAAGCTGCCGAAGTGTGGAAACTCGCCCCCGGTGCGCAATTGGTCGACGTGCGCACGCGCGCCGAATGGGACTGGGTGGGCCGCATTCCCGGCGCGGTCGAAATCGAGTGGATGAGCTACCCCGGCAACCAGCCCAACCCGCACTTTCTCGCGCAACTCAAAAAACAGGTCGATCCCGAGTCGCTGGTGATGTTCATCTGCCGCAGCGGCCAGCGTTCGAGCAATGCGGCGCACGTCGCCACCGAGGCCGGCTATACCGATTGCTACAACGTGCTCGAGGGCTTCGAGGGCGACAAGGACGCCAACGGCCAGCGCAACCGCATCGGCGGCTGGCGCAAGGTGGGTTTGCCTTGGCAGCAGGGCTGAAAGTGCCTCACTGCCATTGCCTGTGCAACTCATATGCCGCCGCCGTGGTCTGACTCACCACTAGTTTGCAACAAGGACCTTCAATGGAAGTTGCCACCATCAGTTTCGACCGCTTCAACACCTTGCAGGATGCACAGGCGGAAGAGCGCATTCGCACCGCGCGCGCCAAACTCGGCGACAAGGCGGTGTTGCTGTGTCATCACTATCAGCGCGCCGACGTCTACCAATTTGCCGACCTGACGGGCGATTCGCTCAAGCTGGCCAAGCTCGCCGCGCAAACCGATGCGCAGTACATCGTGTTCTGTGGCGTGCATTTCATGGCCGAGGTGGCCGACATCCTGTCAGGCGACGATCAGATTGCCATCCTGCCCGATCTGGCCGCCGGCTGTTCGATGGCCGACATGGCCAATCTCGCCAAGGTGGAGCGCTGCTGGCGTGAGCTGACGGAAGTGCTGGAGAGCCCGGATGAGATCATCACGCCGGTCACCTACATCAACTCCGCCGCCGACCTCAAAGCCTTCTGCGGCGAACACGGCGGCATCGTGTGCACCTCCACCAATGCGCCGAAGATTCTCGACTGGTCTTTCGAGCGGCGTGAAAAAGTGCTGTTCTTCCCCGACCAGCACCTTGGCCGCTGGACGGGCTACAACAAAGGTATCCCGCTCGAAGACATGGTGGTGTGGGACCCCGATCTGGAATACGGCGGCCTCACGCCCGAACAGATCAAGAAGGCCAAGATCCTGCTGTGGAAAGGCCACTGCTCGGTGCACCAGATGTTCCAGGAAAGTCATATCCGTCGCTGGCGCATGCAGCATCCCGACGGTTTCGTGATCTCGCACCCCGAAAGCAATCTTGAAGTGTGCAAGGCCTCCGATTTCGTCGGTTCGACCGAATTCATCATCAACACCGTCAAGGCGGGCGCCCCCAATACGCGTTGGCTGGTCGGCACCGAACTGAATCTGGTCAACCGGCTCGCCGAAGAAATGAA
>CBDTZF010000098.1:0-8478 GCA_965364825.1 uncultured Rhodocyclaceae bacterium
GTGGCGGCCTCGAAACTCGCGCTGGCGGCGACGGCGGGTCGGCCGAGCGCGCGGGCGATTTCGGCGCGCTGGGTGACCGGCAGGCTGCCTTGGTCGTCGGCAAGGAAGGCGGTCAGCGCCGCGCGGTCGTCGGTGGCCAGTGCCAGCGCGGCTTTGGCCCAGATCGGACGGGTCAGCGCGTCGGCGTAGCGCTCCCACAGAAAGCCGCGTGCGCCTTCGGTGTCGCCGGCGCTCAGATACCAGCTCATCACCAGATCGCGCAGCAGTGGATTGTCGAGCGGGTCGGTGTCGGCGTTCTGGCTGACGAGCGCGCGCAGTAATTGATGGCTGGTGTCGCCGGGGCGTTGCAGCTGGGCCAGGCGAACCTCGGCCGCGCGCCGTGCCATTGCCAGCGCTTCGCTGGGTGCGGTCGGCGTGTGCTGCGTAAAACGCGTCCGCCACAGGGCTTCACGCACATGCCAGGCGCGGTCGATGTCGCCCGCCTGCTCGAGGGTATCGGCCAGTCCCATCATCCACAGAAAGTTATCGCGATGCGCCGTCGCGCGCGGCAGCAGATAGGCATCGAGCGCGTGCTGCGGGCGCGACACCGTGACCGCGGCGGCGGCGAGCGCATCGTGCAGATCGGCGTCGCGCGCCCACTCGGCTTCGTGGCGTGCCAGCAGCGTCCGCAGGCTGTCGCCGCGGGCGGTGTCGACCAGCAGCCACAGCAGCGCTTCGCGTGTCGCGGTGTTGCCGGGGGCGCGTTGCAGCGCGGCGACGAAGTCGGCCTGCGCCGCGTCATGTTCGCCGATGCCCTGATGCCACAGGCCGCGCAGGTGCAGGAAACCGGCGTCGCGCTCGAGCGTGGTGCGCTGGCGGGCGTCGAGGCCGTTGATTAGCGCCCCCATGGCGGAGTAGTTGCGCGAGACTCGATGCAGATCGAGGGCATTCAGCAGCCAGTCCGTGGTCGCGAAGTCTCGCCACGCGCGTTCGGCCAGCCGTGCCGCCCGATCCGGGTGCGAGCTGCGCAGCAATTCGACCAGCGCGGAAAAGTCGTGCGCTTGGGCACCGGGTTGCGGTAGCAGCCGCGTGAGTACGTCGCGCTGCGTTGCGGTGTCCTGCAGCCGGCCGGCCAGCGCGGCGCGCAGACGCCAGTAGTCAGTTGCGGTGTCCGGCGCGGTCGCGCGCACCGCGTCGAGTGCGCGCATCGCATCCTCCAGCCGGTCGCGTGCGAGTAATCCGGCGGCACGGCGCATGCTGCGTTCGACGGTGACGCCGTCGAGCTGTTCAAGCGCCGCCAGCGCGGCGTCCGCCATCTCACCGTGGCCGGCGCGCTCGGAAAGCGTGGCGAGCGCCTCCCAGGCGGCAGCCGACGGATGGCGGGCAATGTGCTCGCGCAGAAACTGCAGGCCATTCTCCGGTTGGCCGAGGCGTTCGTAGCTGGCGACGATGTCGCGCAGCAGCGCGGCGTCGCGCGGATGACCGGCGAGTGTGTGTTGTTGTGCTTCGAGCAAGGCTTGGTGGGCGAACAGGCCCGGCGCGAGGCGCAGCACTTGCGCCCACGCTGCATCGTCGCCGGCGTGCGCCAGCACGCGCCATTGCTCGAGCGCCTCGGCGGGTTTGCCGTGCCACTCGGCGGCCTGGGCGAGGCGCGCACGCCAGGCGGCGTCGGCGGGCGCTTGCCGAACCGCCGAGGCGGCCAGCGCGTAGGCGTCGTCGAGCGCACCGGCGGCGAGGAAGGTGTCGTAGGCCAGTTCATAGCGTTGGCTATCGAAGGGCAGATCGGTGAGCGGCGCGAGGGTGTCGGCGTTGACCAGCCACAAGGTGGCCGACGCCGCCGGGTCGAGTTGCTCAAGCAGGCTCAGGCGGATCAGCCGACGCGCGTAGACCGCGGCGCGCTGCGGCTGGTTGGCGGCACGCGCCAGTCCGATCAGAAAGATCAGCGTGGGGCCGTCCTCTGTCAGCGTGCCGAGTTCGCGGTCGGCCAGATCGAAGGCGGTGTCGTAGTCGCTCACTGTTTGCAGCGTGCGCAGCGCATCGATGAAGCATTGGCGCTGCTCGCCGATTGAGGTGAAACGGTGACGGGCGAGCAAGTAGAAGCGGGCGGCGACCACGGAATGGCCGGCGGCGCGCAGACGTTCGGCCGCCGCGATGGCGTCCGCGCCGGTGAGCGAGCCGCGTTTCGCCAGAACGTCGAGCGCGTCCTCGGCGATGGTCAGCAGGTCGCTTCGGGCGGCGCGGTAAATCAACTCGACACGGTCTGCGTCTGGCAGTGCCGGCGCCGTCGCCAGGTGACGCAGGACATCGATCCGGTCCGGCGTCAGAGCGATCGATGCCGTACCTTCGGTTGCATAACGCCACGCCAGCCAGCGCGCGTGGTACCGCGTCGCCGGATCAGGGTGGTCGGCCAGCGGTGCGATGGCCGCTTGCGCCGCATGCAAGTCGCCGCGCGCCTGATGCTGTGCGGCGAGTGCGAAGCGCATGCGCGCATTGTCGGTTTCGGTGCGCAGCAGGTTGTGCAGGTAGGCCACCGCCAGCGCATCGCCGCCGCGCGCGTTGAGCGACGCCTTGACCAGCGTTTCGTACGGAAACAGCAACACCATGCCGGCGCCGACGAGCACGCCGAACACCGTCAGCGCCCGCGTCGACACCACGCGGGGTCGCTCAGGCGGGACAGTCGAGGGTGAGGTCGGCATGGCTGGCGTCGAGTTGATAGTGGGAAATGCTGCCCTCGCGTTGAACGGCGCGCAGCGTGTGCCCGCCGCTGCGCAGCCGACAGTCGGCCGGATGCGAAAGCGCGAATCGCAGCGCGACGTGGCCGCGCAGCCCGATGTGCCGCTCTCGCGCGTCGCCCTGCCAGGCGACCAGGCGGGCGTTGGCGGAGACGAACATCGGTGTGCTGTCGGGGGTGTCGCCAAAGCGCAGCGCGGCGCGGCTGCTGGTCAGAGTGGCAAAGGCGCCGTCGGGTCCGGCGGCGATGCCTGCCAGACCAGTGCTGTCGGCGCGTGCCACGACGGGTAGGTCCGGCGGCAAGCGCAGGTTGCGCAGCGCCTCGGCGTGGCGGATAAGGAGCGTGTCGGGGTCGTCGAGGGCGCGCGCGAAGGTGAGCGTGTCGAAATTGCGCGCCATTCGGATGTACTCAGTCGGAAAGACCGGGTGAAGCGGCTGCGCCAGCGCCCACGCATAAACCTCGTGCAGCGCCTCGAGCGACGCCGTCTTGCTGGCCGAATAGGTGTGGTAGTAGATGCCGACGGGCTTGAGGCGGCGCGGCTCGCCCGTCATGCGGAAGGTGTCGATGACGTCGCGATAGCCGTAGAACGGACCGGTCCAGTCGTTCGTGAACACGTTCTCGTTGAGCACCGGCGCGTAGATCTGGAAGTACGGGCCCTGATGCACGCCAATCGATGCCACCGCCGAGACTGTCGGTCGGCGCCGGCTCATGGTGGTTTTGCCGCCGTTCATGTCGAGCAGGCCGTAGCCGGTGCTCACCGCCAGCGCGTCCGCCTCGGGAATGGCATTGCCGCTCCACAGCATGAGGCGAACCGGCTTGCCGGGGGGTGCGAGGCGCTGGCGGATGTAGTCGATCGAGCCGACGATCTCGCGCTGCGGATCGGGTGTATAGCCGGGAATGGTCAGGCTGTAGCTGCCTGCGCTGGGATCATTGGCGGCATCGAACACCCTGCGCCAGTTGAAAGGGTGCGAATAGGTGTGGCTGGCAATTTCAACATTCGGCAGCGCGAACATCTTGCGCGCGACCGCTTCAAGCCGTGGTGACAGAGCGGGGTACAGGCCCTGCGGGCTGACTTCGGCCTCGATCACCGACATGGCGTGCGGAATGCGATAGCGCTTGAGGACCTTGTCGAGCAGCACCTGTGCGGCCAGCGGCGAGCCCGGGAATTCACCCAGCGAGGGGAAGCCGTCACCGTCGATGTGCGCCAGCAGCAGTCGCCGGCCGCTGGCAGTGGTCGGGTCGGGCACCGGCCGCGCCGGCAGTCGCAGGGCGCGCTTGAGGAACTCGAAGGGATTGCTCACCCAGCGGTTTGCGCCATCGAGTCCCGGCAACCCGACCAGGCCGAAGGGCGCGATCAGATAGCCCCCCCACGGCATGATGGCCGCCGGGTGGTAGTGCCTCCCGCTGGCGTCAATGACTTCGGCCAGCGGCCTGCCGGTGGGCGATTTGACCGAGATCGGCAGGAGCCCGCTGTGCGGGCGGGGCGTGGTTTCGAACCCGACGATCGGATCGCGGGTGGTCACCGTCATCGGGGCGCTGGCGGCAGGTTCGATCGACAACCCGAGCCGGTTGGCAGTGGCATTGCCGAGTTCGAATCCGAAGTCGTCGAAGACGGCGACCTTGAATCCGGCCGCGATCTGCGCCGTCAGCCAACCGTTGAGCGCCTTGCCCTGTGCCGACCGCCCGTTCATCCAGGTCACGACGCCGGCGTACTCACGTGGATCGAGCCGCCGAGGCAGGTCCGGCCCGGCGAACGTGTATTCCGCGATATAGCCGTGATAGTTCAGCGGCATTTCGATATAGCGATGGGCGTTGGTGTAATGCACCGTGCTGGCTTCGTCCGCGTCAATCACCACCAGCACGCGCCGCGGCAGTGCCTCCCGCGCCCCGGTGCCGAGCGTGTCGAGCGACGGTTCGGCGATCCACGGAATGACGTCTTCGGCGAGCATGCGGCGGGCCAGTGCGCGCGCCTCGTCGAGCGCCCCGGCTGGCAGGTAGTCGATGGCGATCACCGGCAGGCCGTAGCGTTGGCGCACTTCATCGAAGCGCGCCTGCAGCCACGTGCGATCGGCGTCGGGCACGCGCACATAGCGCGATCGGCCGGCATTCCAGCCACGATGGAGCGATTCGGCGGCGACTGCAAAGACGTACGAGTGAACCTCAGGCAGCAGTTCGAAGCCGCGATTGAGAATCAGGCGAATGCCCGGAAAACGTTCGGCGAGCGTGCGGATCAGCCGAACCAGCCCCTGCTGCGCACGGACCGGGTCGACGTCCTTCAGCAGGCGGTAGGAATCCAGCGTGTCGAGAAAGAAGCCGCGATAGCCGCGCTGCCACAGCGGCGCAAGCACCTTCTCCACCAGGTGATCACCCCATTCGGGCTGGCTGACATCGATCACGGCAGCGCCCCAGTCCGGGTTGTCATGACGCTTGAGCCGTGCCGGCAGTGCGGCGGCGTAGCTGCGTTGCGGGTGCACTTCACCGACGCTCACGTAGGCGAACAGCACGGTGTCGGCGCCCAGCGCATCCGGCGCGTGGCCATGATCGGCTTCGACAACAACGATATCGTGCGCGCGCAAGGCGCCGGGAAGCGTTTTACCGTAGTAAAAGGCGATCGAGAAATCCGCCGCCTGCACCGCATTGGCAGCGATCGACAGTGACATCACGATAATAAATCCGACCAGTGAACGCTTCATTGCATCGGCTGTGCGGCCGTGGTGTGCCATTGAGGAGAATCAGCAGCGGCTCGCGAGTGGGCCGAGGTGGCTTGCCGATCGCGTGATGAGATCGTCCAGCTGCAACCGTGGTGTGTCTGTCGACCGTCGACAATCGGCCGCGCCGACGATGGTTCAACCCTGGTCGCCACCGCGGGCGCCGGCGACACGCGAGGGTCGAGACGGTGCGATTGCCATCCGGCCGGGCTTGACGCGGCGCCGGCATCCTGTCCGGCGCGCGTTGAAAATGGGTGCGCCACCATGACCTCCTTCCCGATGCGAGCCCGCGCGGCATGGTCATCATCAAAAAGATTCGCCGCGTCATCAGGCGCGATGACTTTGTGCTGTTGAGCTCTGCTTCAAGACATTCAGTGCGAATGGAACCGGCGACAGCATGCGTGGACTCGCAAGACCGCGAGGCCGCTCATCCGGGATTCCAACAACATCAGCATCTACGCAGTCGGAGCCTCGTGAAAGCCGGAACCGTTCCTTGCAATATGCATCTTAACGCCAATAAGTTAGCATAGGTAGCCATTAAACTTCATGGCAATAGTTCCGAACCGGGTACCCAGACGTGCTTGTCTGGCAGTTGATCAGGAGCGTCACGATGAATCAAGAGCACCGCACACTCGACGGGCACTCAGCGCTCGGCCGAGCCGACACCGCCACCGGGATCGCTGCCGGCCGGAGCCGGTTCGTCCCCCCTGACGACGGCGACGTCAGCAAAATCCCGCTGATGCCCACCAACATTCCCACCAATTTTCCCACCATCGTCCCCTTGGCCCTGGACCCAAGTCTTGCGATCGAACGCCCCGACAAGAAAGTGGCCATCGTCTATTCCGAAACATCGGCGGCGAACTATTTCGACGTGACTGCCTATGGTCAGTTGTTCATGGTCGTCCAGCAGCAGGCCATGCAGGCGGGTATTCCGTTCGACCTGCTGTCGGAGAACGACCTCACCGATGCGGGCTTGCTGAGCCAGTATTCCGCGATCATTTTTCCCAACTTCTCGCATGTGAATAGTGCCAACGTCGCGGCGATTTCAGCAGCCTTGCAGACGGCTTCGACTTCTGGCGTGGGGCTTGTCGCTGGCGACAACTTCATGACCAACGACGAGACCGGCGCGGCGCTGCCCGGCAATCCGTATGCCAACATGACGGGCCTGCTCGGCGTGACCAGTGCCGGCTTCGGCACCACCGACGGCATCGACCTGGTCGCGGCCGACACCAGCCATCCGATCTCGGATGACTTCGCGCCCGCCGAACGGGTGGATTCCTACGCCAATACGAGTTTCCAGTACTTTACTGACGTGACGGGCTCGGGCGCTGTGCTTTTCGATCAGGTCGTCAGCGGCGGCCTCACCCATGAGGCGGTGATCGCGAACCAGACCGGCGGTCGCAACGTGCATTTCGCGTCCGACGCGATATTGGGTAACAACAATATCCTGCTGCATGCGATCGACTGGGCGGTGAACGGTGATGGTCCGTCTGTCTCACTGCAAATGACGCGCGGCACGTCGATCTTCACGTCTCGCAACGACATGGATCAGTCGCAGCAAACTGTTGATGTCATCGACCGGGATCCAGGCATCTACGATGAATTGATTCCCATCCTGCAGGCTTGGTACGCCGACTATGGTTTCGTCGGTTCGTATTACATCAACATCGGCAATAACCCGCCGGCACAGCAAACCATCTGGTCCGAGTCGCGACCCTACTACGAATCGATTCTCGCCCTGGAGAGCGAGATCGGAGACCATTCATACACCCACCCTTTCGACACCAATCTGCTCACGCCCGAGCAAATTCGCTTCGAATTCCTCGAATCGCGTCAGATCATCAGCGAACAACTGGGCATCAATGTGGTCGGCGCCGCCGTGCCGGGCAACCCGGAGAGCGTCGGTACTTCGCTCGAGATCATCCAGTACTTCGACTACCTGAGTGGCGGCTACTCCGCCCAGGGCGCTGGTTATCCGGGCGCCTTCGGTTATCTCAGGCCAGATGCGCAGAGCGCTGTCTATTTTGCCCCGAACATGTCCTTCGATTTCTCGCTGATCGAGTTCCAGGGCCTCACGGCCGCACAGGCAACTGCCGTGTGGGCCGACGAGTATGCTCAAATCACCGATCATGGCCGCGCACCCATCATTCACTTTCCGTGGCACGATTACGGGGCGACCAACTGGGACTTCAACCCCAATGACAGCGTGTTTCCGGGCTACACGACCGCCATGTTCGAGACGGTGATTGCGAGAGCCGCCGCCGACGGTGCCGAGTTCGTCACGCTCGCGGATCTGGCCACACGCGTCGACGCGTTCAACGCGGCCGGTTTGACCGTTGTAGAGACGACTGGCGGCGTGGACGTGACCGTATCGTCATCCGACGTCGGAAAATTCGCGCTCACGCCGGACGGCGGCCAGCACATTGCAAACGTGGGCAATTGGTACGCGTTTTCCGACGAATCCGTATTCCTGCCCAAGAACGGTGGCCAGTTCTCGATCACCTTCGGCACGGTCACCGACGATGTCACCCATATCAGCGCCTTGCCCATGCGCGCGGACCTTCAAAGTGTGAGCGGTAACGGCACCGACCTTGATTTTTCGTTTGCGGGGCGGGGCGATGTCGCGGTATCGCTGGCGACCTGGGGGAAGCAGTCAATCGTAGCCTCCGCCGACGCAACGGCCGCACTCGACGGTGACCTGCTGCACCTGGGTTTTGCCGATCTGGCGACGCATGATGTCGCCCTGGATTACCAAAGTTCGCTCGCAGTCTCCGGGACCGCCGGCCCCGACGCGATCATCGCCGGCACCGGCTACCACGTCATCACGCCCGGGAAGGGGGACGATACGAGCTTCAGCGATGCGGGCAGCCATATCTTCGGCTATACCTCCGGCGATGGAAACGACCGCATCATTGACACCGGATCGGCGGCGAGCGGCACGGATGTACTTACCCTGAAGCGCATGAGCCTGGAAGACGCCGGTCTCTTCAAAGACGACGACGATCTACTGGTGAAGATTTTCGGCACCGGTGAGGAGATTCGCGTGGTCGATCAGTTCAA
>CBDTZF010000099.1:0-8405 GCA_965364825.1 uncultured Rhodocyclaceae bacterium
AAGAGCCGCGCGTTGTCGCGCGGATGCAGGCCGATCGACGGCTCGTCGAGCACGAACAGGGTATTGACCAGCGAGGTGCCCAACGCGGTGGTGAGGTTGATGCGCTGCACCTCGCCGCCCGACAGCGTGCGGCTCTGTCGGTCGAGGGTGAGATAGCCGAGACCGACTTCCTTCAAATAGCGCAGTCGGGTGGCGATTTCGTCGCACACCAGCCGGGTCGCTTCATCCTGCGCCGACGCGCCATCACCGGCGATACGCGCCACGAAATCGGCGAGCGTGTCGATCGACAGCAGCATGAGTTGGTGGATGTTCATTCCCGCCGGCCTGTCCACGAAAGAGGATGGTGATGCAGCCCCGCCCGCCCGCCGGGCCGCCCCAAGGGCGGGCGCCGCCCCCTTGGGGGGGTGACGTGGGGGTTTCGCGGCGCACGGCGCCGTGCCTGCGGAACGGGACGACGATGCAGCGTCGTCCCCTCGCGAACGTAGTGAGCGTGGGGGCTCTTCGCCAACTCGCCACAACAGGGCGTCCGGCTTCAGACGCGCGCCGTGACAGTCGGGGCATTCCGTATAGCTGCGGTACTTCGACAGCAGCACGCGGATGTGCATCTTGTAGGCCTTGCGCTCGAGCCAGTCGAAATAGCGCCGCACGCCATACCAGATGCCCGGCCAGGATTTGTTCCAGCCCTTCCAGCCGGGCTCGCCTTCGAGCACCCATGCGCGCTGCGTGTCACTCAGATCGCGCCACGGCAGGTCGAGCGGCACGCCGGCCTCGGCGGCCATGCTTTCCATGTCGCTCTGGCATTCGGCGTTGCTCGCCGTCTGCCAGGGCTTGATCGCGCCGCCGGCGAGCGTTCGGGTCTCGTCGGGCACCACCAGGCCGTAGTCAATGCCGATCATGCGGCCGAAGCCGCGGCAGGTTTCGCAGGCACCGAGCGGCGAATTGAAGGAAAACAGGCTGGGCAGCGGCTCGCCGTAGTGGATGTCGCATTCGGCGCAGTGAAAGTCGTCGGAAAAGCGCCATACCGCCGCCTCGCCGCCCTCGCCATCGAGCGCGCGCACAGCGACACGGCCCTGGCCGGTGTGCAACGCGGCCTCCACTGCTTCAGCGATACGTGCCGGCTCTGCGCTGCCAGCGCGAAAACGATCCTGCACCACCCACAGCCGGTCGCCCTCGCGGCCGTGGATGCGCGTGTAACCCTGCTGTTCGAGATAACCGCGGATTTCGTCTTCGCTGAAATTCGCCGGCACATCGACCGGAAAGGTCACCAGCAAACGCGGATCGCCCGCCGCCGCAGCGCGCTCGCCGAGCGCCTGCTGGATGCTCGTCGGCGTGTCGCGCTGCACCGCCGCGCCGCAGTTGCGGCAATGCAAGTGCGCGGTGCGCGCGAACAACAGCTTGAAGTGGTCGGTCAGCTCGGTCATCGTGCCGACCGTGGAGCGCGAGGTGCGCACCGGATTGGTCTGGTCGATGGCGATCGCCGGCGGCACGCCCTCGATGCGCGTCACATGCGGCTTGTCCATGCGGTCGAGGAACTGCCGCGCGTAAGGCGAAAAGGTTTCCACATAGCGCCGCTGACCCTCGGCGTACAGCGTGTCGAACACCAGCGACGACTTTCCCGAACCCGACGGCCCGGTGAACACCACCAGCGCGCCCAGCGGGATATCGAGATCGAGATTCTTGAGATTGTTCTGCGTGGCGCCGATAATGCGAATAACGTCGGGCGCGGCGGGTTCGGGCATGCGGGTCTCGATCTACGGGCGTGAACCTGAAGAGAATACCCAATTGGTCGAAAAGTTCTCGAGCGGCACGAACCGGCCCGCCGAAATCCACCCAAAGCGTCTATGAACCATCACGGCATGATTGACTTTTGACCGCAACACCCCTATACAAAGTACTGAATAAAGTCGATTTTCGGGAGGCCCGATGAAAGCGTACACCAGCGAAAAATTGCGAAAACTGCTCTCCCAGCCGGGCGGAGCGCAGTTCGTGCGCGAAGCGATCATCCGCTCGGTGACCTCGCCCGGACTCAAACCCATTCAGATCGAAAATGAATACGATGGGCGCAATTACGAATTCCAGGCGATGCCGACGCGTAAGGTCGATGAGTGAACGTCGCCCTTCCGGCGGCCTTTCTCTTCCTCCTCGCAATTCCCGGCTACATTCTCCGTAGTCAGTTTTCCCGTCCAGAACGCACCGCGCCCGACGCCGCGCCCTTCGGCCGCCTGTTAGGTGTATCGGTACTGCTTGCCCTGCCGCTCAACGCACTGTGGGTCTGGCTCGCCGAGCGCACCACCCCCTACACGGTTGATTGGCAAGCGTTTCTCATGCTGCTCTCCGGCACACGCAGCGCGACCCCCGCTCTATTCGCACGCGCCGTCCAGTCGCCCGAAGGTCCGTTTTTCTACATTGCCTCGCTGTGTCTGTTTGCCGCCGGGCTGGGTTACGGAGCACGCGAACTCATTCAGCGGTTGGGTCTGGATCGCCGCCAGCGCATCCTGCGCATGAACGCGCCCTGGTTCTATCTGTTCTCCCATCGGCTCGACCAGGCGCCGGAACCCGACGCGGTGATCGTCTCCGCGTTGGTCGAAATCGGCCGCGAAGCCTTCATTTACGTGGGCCGCCTCGACAGCTATTACTTCACGCCGGACGGCACACCGGACCGCCTCGTGCTCTCCAGCGTGACGCGCCGTCGCATGGCAGACGACCGTAAATTCGGCAGCAATGAACCCGAGCGTTTCTACGACATCGACGGCGATTATTTTGTGCTGCGCTATGCCGAAACCAAGACACTCAACGTCTTCTACTGGCGCCAGACCGAAGCGACGTCCGCCGTACAAGGCGCAGCGCCGCCGCTTGCGCAGGAGCACGCCCGCATGCTCGAAGAACCTGCCGACGCAGCCGTCTCGGAGACATCGAAGTAAGGCACACGAAGTGATACGCTGTTGCATTAGCCGATGCAACAGAATTGCGAAGCGATGCCTGACCCGACCGAAGTCGACCCGACCAACGCCGAAACCCTGATCGCCGACCATGGCGGCCGCGTCACGCGCACACGCGTCGCGGTACTCGACGCGCTGCTGGCCGCGAATCAACCACTGACCCACGATGAAGTCGACGCCGCGCTGACCGCGCGCGACATTCCGCACGACCGTGTCACCCTCTATCGCACCCTCGACTGGCTGGTCGACGCCGGCATCGCGCACCGCCTGGCGGGCGACGACCGTGTGCGGCGCTTCGGCGTCACGCGCGACGGCCCGCATCACCACGCGCATTTTCACTGCGACCGGTGCGGCAAAGTGATGTGCCTCGAAAGCCTGCAACCTGCCGTGGCAGTGAATCTGCCCGGCGGCTATCGGCTGGATCGCGCCGAGCTGGTGCTGCATGGCGATTGTCCGACGTGCGGCAAGACAGCGTAGGGTGCCAATAAGCGAAGCGCATTGCACCACCTCCACGGTTGAATGGTGCAATACGGCTTCGCCTATTGACACCCTACGATCGTTGCCATTAACGCAACTGTGTTGCAAAATTCAACTTCACAAATATCGATCGAATTTGATTCATGTCCGAGCGCACACGTCCCTTCCATTCTCTGCTGACCTTCGGCATCGGGTCGCGTCTCGCCATTGCGGCGGTGGCCGCAGCGGTGCTGTGGGCGATCATGGCCTGGGCGCTGGCATGAGCAACGCGGCGCTCACCCTCAGCGGGCTGACGGCGGGGCATGGCGGCCATGTGTCGGTTCGCGATGTCACTCTGGCGGTGCCCGCGGGTGCGCGCGTTGCGGTGATTGGTGCCAACGGCGCGGGAAAGTCGACGCTGCTACGCACCATCGCCGGCGATCTGCCGCCACTGGCCGGCGATATGCGACGCTGCGAGAGCTGCGCGCGCATGGGCTACCTGCCGCAAACCGCGAGCGTGGATACCGGTTTCCCGATCAGCGTGTTCGAATTCGTCGCCACCGGCGCGTGGCAGCGGCTCGGCTGGTTTCGCCGCCTGAGCGCGCCGGTGCGTCGTCGCATTGACGCCGCACTCGAAAAGACGGGCTTGGCCGCGCTCGCCCGACGGCCGATCGGCACCTTGTCTGGCGGTCAGTTGCAGCGCGCGCGCTTCGCCCGCCTGATGCTGCAGGACGCCGCCTTGCTGCTGCTCGACGAGCCCTTCGCCGGTATCGACCGCCCGACGCGTGAGGCGCTGATGCGGATCATCGACGACTGGCATGACGAAGGGCGCACCTGTCTGGTGGTGCTGCACGACGTCGAACTGGTACGTCAGCGCTTCGAGTGGTGTCTGTCGGTCGACGACGGCCATGTGCAACTCACGCCCACCGACGAGCTGCTCGCGGTGCGCCCCGCGGACGACATCCCGGCCCGCCACGCCTTCCTGCGCGACGCACTGCGCGCATGAATTGGCTGCTGCAACCCTTCGAGTTCGAATTCATGCGCGGCGCGCTCGCCGCCTGCGTGGCGTTGTCGCTGGGCGCGGCGCCGATCGGGGTGTTCATGCTGTTGCGCCGCATGAGCCTGATGGGCGACGCGATTTCGCATGCCATCCTGCCTGGCGCCGCGATCGGCTATCTGGTGGCCGGCATGTCGCTGGGCGCGATGACGCTGGGCGGGGTCGCGGCGGGCGTCGCGGTGGCGCTGGCGGCCGGACTGGTGGCGCGCCACTCGGCGCTGCGCGAGGATGCCAGCCTGGCCGCCTTCTACCTCATTTCGCTGGCCATCGGCGTGCTGCTGGTGTCAGTCAAGAGCCGCAACATAGACCTGCTGCATGTGCTCTTTGGCTCGGTGCTGTCGCTCGACCGCGAGGCGTTGCTGCTGATCGGCGCGATTTCCACCACCTCACTGTTCGGCCTCGCGCTGCTTTATCGTCCGCTGGTCATCGAATGTGCCGATCCGCAGTTCCTGCGTCAGGCGGGCGGGCCGGGCACGCTCGCCCATCTGGGCTTCCTGATCCTCGCGGTGCTCAATCTGGTGGCCGGTTTCCATGCGCTGGGCACGCTCATGGCGGTGGGTATCATGGTGCTGCCCGCGGCCGCCGCGCGCCTGCTCGCCGACCGTCTCGACACCCTGCTGGCGCTGGCGGTGGCCTTTGCGCTCGCCGGTAGCGTCGGCGGCCTGCTTCTCAGCTATTACCTCGATGTCCCGGCCGGTCCGTCGGTGGTGTTGTCGCTGGGTATGCTGTACATGGTCGTGCTGCTCGGCGCTGCGCTACGTCCGCGTCGCCATCACGCAACAGCCGAATTGCCGGCATGACACGGCTTCTGCGACTTCTCGCGCTGTTCGCATTCACCTTCAGTGTCGGCTCGCTGCATGCCGAGCCCGCCCTGCGCGTGCTTGCCACGTTCAGCATCCTGGGCGATTTCGTCGCCCAGGTCGGCGGTGATCGCGTCGCCGTGACCAGTCTCGTCGGGCCCGATCAAGACGCCCATGCCTTCGATGCACGCGCCTCCGACATCCGCCACCTGAGCCGCGCCGACATGGTGGTGGCCAACGGACTCGGATTCGACCCGTGGATCGACCGCATGCTGGCGGCGGCGCGGTTCAAGGGCACGGTGGTGATTGCGTCGGCGGGCATCACGCCGCTGGGGGCGACCGACCCGCATGACAACACAGACGACGAAGCTCACAACGACGAGACCGACCCGCACGCCTGGCTCGATGTACGCAACGCGATGCAGTATGTGCGCACCATCGAAGCCGCACTCGCGCAGCGCGACCCGGACGGCGCCGCCACCTACGCCGCCAACGCCGCCGCCTATCTCGCCCGCCTCGACGCGCTCGACGACATGCTGCATACGCGCCTCGCCGCACTGTCACCGGCACGGCGCACCGTGGTGACGCCGCACGCCGCCTTCGGCTACTTTGCCCACGCCTACCGCCTGCGCTTTCTGGCGCCGGCGGGTTTGTCGAACGAAGCGGCGCCATCGGCCGCCGCGGTGGCCGCGCTGATCCGCCAGTTGCGCCGTCTCGAAGTGCCGGTGGTGTATCTCGAAACACTCGCCGACAGCCGGCTCATCGAGCGCATCCGCCGGGAAACCGGCGCGCAACTCGGCGGCACGCTGCATGCCGACGCTTTGTCCGCCGATGGCGACGCCACCACGTACATCGGTCTGATGGAGCAAAATCTGCGCACGCTCACGGCCGATTTCGTGCGCTGAATCGCCTCTGGCCGGATGAATTCGGCCCTACAGCTGCTCGCGGAATCGCCGCCGCCGGAACTTCATCCTTGCACCATCGCTCATAGGTAGGAGCTAACGGAGCGAAAGGGGATGGGAGTGTCGCGTACTGTCTGCGCAGCATGGTCTGCCCGACTACTGTTTTTGCTACTTGCCGCCGCCATGCTGTGGAGCTCATCGGCCGGCGCGGCGACGGTGCGCGTGCTCGAAGTGGATGGCATCATTGGCCCGGCATCGGCCGATTTCATCGCGCGCGGCCTGACGGCGGGCGCGGACGCCGGCGACGAAGCGGTGGTGATCTCGCTTGACACACCGGGCGGGCTCGACACCTCGATGCGCCAGATCATCAAGGCGATTCTCGCCTCGCCGGTCCCTGTCATCACCTATGTGCACCCCGAAGGCGCGCGCGCCGCCAGCGCCGGCACTTTCATTCTCTACGCCAGTCACATCGCGGCCATGACGCCAGCCACCAATCTGGGCGCGGCCTCGCCGGTGTCGATTGGCGGTATGCCTGACCGCCCAACGCCCAAACCGCCGTCGACGACCGAGGGCGAAAAGGACAAGGGTGACGGCAAGAAAGAGGGAGAGAAAGAGGCGGACGACTCGCCGCTGCCTTCGCTGGGCAGCGACACGCTGGCACGCAAGGCCACCAACGACGCCGCCGCCTACATTCGCAGCCTGGCCGAACTGCGCGGCCGCAACGCCGAGTTTGCCGAGCGCGCGGTGCGGGAGGCGGAGAGTATTTCGGCCAACACGGCGCTGCGCGAAGGCGTCATCGACGTTATCGCCAAAAACGTGCCGACGCTGCTCAAGGACATCGACGGCCGCGAAGTGACGCTGCCGAGCGGCGTACGTGTGCTGCACACCGCCGACGCCACGATCGAAGTGCACGTCCCCGGCTGGCGCTACAAGCTGCTCGCCATGGTCGCCAACCCGCAACTCGCGGTGGTGCTGATGATGATCGGCTTTTACGGCCTGTTCGTCGAATTCACCAGCCCAGGCTTCGGCGTGCCCGGCGTCGCCGGCGCCATTTGCCTGCTGCTCGCGCTCTACGGCTTCCATATGCTGCCGATCAACTGGGCCGGCGTCGGCCTGATCGGCTTCGGCTTCATTCTCATGGCGGCCGAAGTGTTCGTGCCCAGCTTTGGCGTGCTCGGCATCGGCGGCATCATCTCCTTCGTGCTCGGCGGCGTGTTCCTTTTCGACAGCGAGATGCCCGGTTATGCGCTCTCGCTGCCCTTCCTCATCGGCACCGCACTGGCCGCCGCCGGCCTGATCTTCCTCGCCGGCACGATGCTCCTCAGAAGCCGCAAGCGTCCGGTCGTCACCGGCGAAGAGGAAATGCTCGACAGCACGGGTGAAGTCAAGCTGATCGATGGCAACGACACCTATGCGCGCGTGCGCGGCGAAATGTGGCACGTCGTCAGCCGCGTACCACTCACGCCCGGTACGCGCGTGCGCGTCACCGCCATCGACGGCCTTGTACTGACCGTCATCCCCCTCGATTCCGACCCCGGGAGCCCCACATGAATCTCGACACCCTCGCCACCTTCGCCCCCATCGTCATCATCCTCGTCGCGCTGGTATTTGCGGCGATCAAGGTCTTGCGTGAATATGAACGCGCTGTGATGTTCACTCTCGGGCGCTTCACCGGCGTCAAGGGGCCGGGCCTGATCATCATGATTCCCGGCATCCAGCAGATGGTGCGGGTCGACCTGCGCGTGATCACCATGGACGTGCCGAGCCAGGACGTGATCACGCGCGACAACGTCTCGGTCAAGGTCAATGCGGTGGTGTACTTCCGCGTGGTCGACGCCAAGAGTGCCATCATCCAGGTCGAACATTACCTCGAGGCCACCAGTCAGCTCGCACAGACGACGCTGCGTGCCGTACTCGGCAAGCATGAACTCGACGATCTGCTGATCGAGCGCGACCGACTGAACATGGACGTACAGAAGATTCTCGACGTACAGACCGACGCCTGGGGCATCAAGGTGGCCAACGTCGAAATCAAGCATGTCGACATCGACGAATCGATGATCCGCGCCATCGCCCGCCAAGCCGAAGCCGAACGCGAACGACGCGCCAAGGTGATTCACGCCGAAGGCGAAAAACAGGCCGCCGTAGCGCTGCTCGAAGCCGCCGAAATGCTCTCCAAAGACCCCGCGGCAATGCAGCTACGCTACCTGCAAACCCTCACCCAGGTCGCCAACGACCGCACCAACACGAT
>CBDTZF010000100.1:0-8388 GCA_965364825.1 uncultured Rhodocyclaceae bacterium
GCGGCCATGCGGGCGAGCAACGCCTCGTCCGGCATTGCGCCCGCTTCGGAATCCTTGCTGGCCTTGACGATGATCATGTAGCGCATGAGGTTCTCCGCGTATCGACCGGACCGAAATATCCGGCTTCAATACGACGACGAATGAGAGCTCGATGGATCGACCGGCGACGCAAAAAATCACTGCGATCCGGTGGCGCTCGCGCGTTCGAGTGCTGCGACGTCTATCTTCTTCATCGACAACATTGTCTGCATCACGCGGCCAGCCGTTTCCGCGTCGGGATCGGACAGCAGCTCGATCAGCCGCCGCGGCACGATCTGCCAGGACAGGCCGTAGCGGTCCTTGAGCCAGCCGCATTGCTGCGCCGCCGGGTCGCCGCCCTCACCCAGTTTCTGCCAATAATGGTCGACCTCGTTCTGAGTCGCGCAATCGACGACGAATGACACCGCCTCGTTGAACTTGAACACCGGGCCGCCGTTGAGCGCGGTGAACGCCTGACCGTCGAGTTCGAAGGCGACGGTCATCACCGTGCCCGGCGCTTGGCCGTGTTGCTCCCGGCCGGCCTCGCCATAGCGCAGTACCTGTTTGATCTGCGAGTTCGGAAACACCGATACATAAAGCTGCGCGGCCTCTTCAGCCTGGCCATCGAACCACAGGAAAGGGGTTATCTTTTGCATGAAAGCCTCCGGGATGTTGAACACTCATCCATTTTCTGGATGTGTATCGAGTCGACGAACAGACGCCTCCCGAATCGACAGGCGTATCGATTCGGGAAGGCCGCCTGTGGTCAATCAATAGAACCGGGCCCCGCAGCAAATGAATTGTCCGATCCGACCCTCGGCGGGCGACTCCAACGGGCGGGCCGCCCGTCACCGGCTGTGTCGAAGCGATCATAGTGGCTTCAATACCCAGTAGTCGTTCTGCACGTCGTAGGGCAATTGGTGCACCTCAATGCGGCCGAAGCCCGCCGTTTCGAAGTATTCGCGTGCCTTCTCCCGGCCCCACATGGTTCCCAGTCCTTCGCCGCCCTGTGACAGAGAGACGGTCATGCAATGCATCACCGAGATTGTGTACAGCAGTGTCCCCATGGGATGATCGCGGTCGCCGTGGTGATGGCTGGAACCGTGGATATCCTGAGCCAGATAGACACCATCGGGCCGGAGTGTTGTGCGGATCCCTTTGAGCAGCTTGAGCGGGTGGGCCTGGTCGTGGATGGCATCGAAGGTGGTGACCAGGTCGTAGGCCGCGGGCTTGGCGGTGCGATCGAAGTCGCTCAAGTCCCGCTCCACGAATGAGACATTCTGCAGCCCCTGGCGATCCGCCTCGGCGCGCGCCCACGCAACGGCCTGCGCTGACAGCTCGTATCCGGTAAAACGGCTGCTGGGGAAACGGGCCGCCATGGTGATCAGCGCCATGCCCCGACCACATCCCAGATCGAGCACGTCGATTCCTTGTTGCAGCCGCTCGGGCAGACCCACCGCCAGCGGCAGAATGCCATCGAACAGCGCCGGCAGCACGGTCTGTCCACTGTCCTGCGCCATGACCTCGTGAAAACGCGTGTAGCGCTCATAGGGCACGCCGCCGCCGTGCCGGAAGCATTCGAGCACGTCGTCCTCCACCGTGCCCAGCAGCGGCAGGTATTGCGAGAACACGGCCAGATTCGCGGTGCCGCCGTCGCACAGCAGGTCAGCATAGGCTCGGGGCAGGCAGTAGATCATGGTGTCCGGCTGATGTTGCAGTACACCGGCCACGCTCATGCCGCCCAGCCACTCGCGAACGTAACGTTCGTTCAGGCCGGCCTTGTCCGCCAGCGCCTGGCTGGTCGTCGGTTCACCGTCGCTCAAGGCATTAAGCAGGCCGCTGCGGTGGCCGAGGCTGATCAACTGCAGCATCGCCCCTTCGTTGAGGGCATTGACGACGCGTTCTTCGAAAGCATCGCCGTCTGAAACTTGAAGTTTGGCTTCGTGCACAATCGCGTTCATCACGCTCTCCCATCTGAATCGAACTTGAGGCTCGTATTCTGGGCTGCCGGCGTCGCCTATACTAAAGCGCATACGGACGAAAACCGGTCATTCCCGCCATGTCTGATGAGAAAATCAGGGTCGCGCTGCTGGCACTGCCCGACGCCACCGCCTCCACGCTGTACGGCATGTACGACGTGTTCGCCTCGGCCGGGCGCGACTGGGCGTTCATCGTGGATGGCGTGCCGGGCGAACCACTGCTGGCCCCCCGCGTGGTTTCCCGTACCGGTGCGCGGGAAATGAGTGTCGCCAACAATGTGCGCATCGTGCCCGACGCCGGTTTCGACGATATTCCCCAAGTGATCTGTATCCCGGAAGTGACACTGCCGCCGGATGCCGTTCTGACCGGCCGTTTCGACCCGGAAATTGCGTGGATCAAACGCTGTCATGGCGCAGGAAGCATTATCGCCACTGCCTGCTCCGGCGCCATGCTGCTCGCCGAATCGGGTCTGCTTCACGGCGAAGACGCCACCACCCACTGGGCCTATTGTGAAGCGCTCGCCCGCTATCCCGGGGTGCGCGTCCACCCGCATCGGGTGCTGGTGGTCGGCGGAGAGGGCAACCGGCTGATCATGGCGGGCGGCGGCACGTCCTGGGAGGATCTGGCGCTGTATCTGGTAGGCCGCCTGGTGGGTGTGGACGAAGCGATGCAACTCGCCAAACTGTTCCTGATCGACTGGCACGACGTAGGCCAGCTGCCGTACGCGGTGCTCGTCAAAACCCGCCAGGCGGAAGAGGCGTCCGTCGCCAAATGCCAGACCTGGATCGCCCGGCACTACGACGAAGCCCATCCCGTGACCGAAATGATTCGCCTCTGTGGCCTGTCAGAGCGCAGCTTCCATCGCCGATTCAAACTCGCCACGGGGCTGACGCCTATGGGCTACGTGCACACCCTGCGCATGGAAGAAGCCAAACACCTGCTTGAAACCGGTGATAAACCGGAGGAGGCAGTGGCCGAGGAGGTCGGCTACGAAGACGCCGCGTTCTTCGGGCGCTTGTTCCGCCGCACGGTGGCCCTCACGCCAAAGCAATATAGAGAGCGTTTTGGCGGATTGCGACAGGCCTTGCGTGCGGCAAGCTGAGCGCCGCGTGCAATCACCGCCGGGGCGACACCGTATTACGCCCCCTTTTTTCCTGGGCAATCAAATGACGGAATCGGAGTGTTGTCCATTGATCCTCGTCTGAAAGCGCCGCGACGTGCAGCGCCGTCATCCGATCGAAGTTCACACTGTCGCTCACGCTTGTTCCGGGTCTCGCGCCACAAGGGGATGGGGATTGGTCGTCGTTGAACCTCCGGTGCCGTAGGACCGGGTGATGATTTCCAGGAGGTGCCCGCCGGGATCCTCCCAATACACACCACGCCCGCCGTCCCAAGTGTTGATCCGGCCTTCTTTTCGGCGGGAAGGGTCGGCCCAGTAGGGCAGGCCCCGCGCCTGAACACGCCGGAATATCTCGTCGAATTCCGCTTCGCTCACCAGGAACGCGTAATGCTGCGGGTGGATTTCGTTCTCGATATCGACAAAGTCCAGTGAGGTCTCGCCGACCTGAACGATCGCGAAGGGTCCGACGGTTTTCGGTGCTGCAAGGCCCAGCATCTCACTCAGGAACTGAGCCGAGAGGTTCCTGTCCCGCGCGGAGACGATCGTGTGATTGAGGTGAATGGCCATGTTTCGCTCCTCGATAGGCTGTATCGGCGTCGATCATGTCGTTCGGCCCGAAAACATCCGGTTTTAACGCCACGACGGATGACGTGGCCGCGAATCGACATCGCGACACGCGTTATTCACCTTGCTCGCGGTGCTGCGTTATTTTTCCTGGTCGGTCAGAACTTGCGGCCGTCGGTCTTCACCAGTCCGTAGAAAAATATCCACTCGGCGGCAACATACGCCAGCGGATAGGCGCCCCACCATGCCACCAGATCGAGCACATTGATATCTTTGGCCGAGGCGATCAGAAAGGTGTAAGTCACGCTGACCAGCATGGCCAGCGTGTAGGCGAGCAGGGCGATGTAGGCGGTCACAGTGAGCGCGGTGAGTGCCGCTCGGTCGCGGCGCAAGCGCACCTTTCCGCGGCGCAGACGTTGCGGAATGCGGTAGAGCCGGACAAGCGCGGTGATCAGCACGATCGGGATGAAAAGGAGCAGGAACATCATTGGATCGCCGGACGGCGAAACGCAGTCCGCGTGGCTTGGCTCGAGAAGCGCATCAGGATCATGCGCGCAGATTGCCACACGGCGATGCATGCCGCCACGTCGGCACCACTAACGAGGGAGTCGACCGGCTTTACATCGGCTGACTGCCGACGGTGATCCCCGCGCGTTGAAGTGTTCCAAGTGATTGATTTTGGGATATTTCGCACGACTGGGCCTACTTATTGCTTGTGATCTGGGAAAACACTCATGCGGCGATGATCGCGCGTGTTGCCGGTCCGCCGGTTCTTTCGTCGGGTCAGGCCACAGGAGCGTGCCATGTTTCAACTGAAGCGGTGCATTGTCGGCGTCGGTGCGCTGGCCGGGCTGCTTGTTTCCACGATCGTCACTGCGGTGCCTTTCCTGATGCTGGTCGAGGACGATTCGGCGGTCGACCAGGATGTCAGCGCGGCCGGCAGCAACACGTTTGTCGAGCTCGTGACGGCAACGCATGGCAACGTGCTCGGCGGCGATCTGCATTTGACGCCATATGGCCGCGGCGCGGGTGCCTACGTGTCTTCGTCGTTCGATAGCGGGTTCGCGCTCAGTGTGCTGTCCGCAGGTGTCCGTGTGCGAAGTGGCAACAATTCCTTCGCGAGTGGTGTCGGCGCCGCACGCGCGGCTGTGCCGGGTGTTCAGGCGCTGCCGCCATCGGCCAACGTCGCGACAACCCCGACGCCCGAGACGGGTGATGCGGGTAGTTTTGCAGAGCCCGCATCGGTCGCTTTACTTGGATTGGGACTGGCGGGCTTGGCCTATTCGAGCCGGCGTTGGCGCCGCCAGCACCGGCAATTGGGCCACTAAAGGCGGCGCGTTGTCGGCGGGCTACACGCCCCGCGCGACACGGCCGCAGGTGACGGGCGCGGCGGCCATCAAGCCGCGCAGCGCGCACCATAGCACCAGCGCATTGTTCAGATGCCAGCCAAAATGGGTGCCGAGCGGAAACGTCTCGCATACCGTCAGGTCGACGCTGCGCAACACCATCGAGACGGCAAACAGCGCCGCCGTGGCACGTAGCCAGCGCGCTGGCGCCGCTTGCGGGCAGGTGATCGCCAGTGTGATCAGCGCCAACCAAGGGCCGAGATATAACTCCGAGCCATTGAGCGCGGGAATGCGCACCGTTACCGCGATCACGGCGCTCAGCGCCACGACGCCTGCGAGCGCCACCAACGCCTTGCCGTTGCGCCATCCGTGCAGACGCACCAGCGCGCGTTGCACGAACAGCATCACGAAGATCGCGATGAATACGATGTCGAGCATGCTCGCCCAGCGCTCGGCGACGGTGTGAAAGACGAAACTGCCGGCCCCGATCAGCGCCAGCAACCAGGCGAGGGCGCGCAGATCGGCCGGCGTGCGGCCATCCATGCGGCGCAGCAGCGTTCCCGCAGCGAGGATGAAGGCGAGGTTGGTGAGCGCGTTGACCGGTTCGGACCACAGGCTGGCGTCGGTGCGCTCGCAATACAGATCGACCGCCTCGCCCCAGTTCATCGCGGCGCGGCACCCGCCTGAATGCCAGCCTCGGTGACGATCCAGTTCATCGGAAGGTCGTGCGGCTGCGGATGCGTGGTCTCGACGCGACCCACTTCGTAGCCCACGCCGACAGTGGTCGGCGTGGGCTTGATCTGTGCCAGTGTGCGGTCGAAATAGCCGCCGCCGTAGCCCAGCCGGTAGCCCGCTTGGTCGAAAGCGTTGAGCGGCACGAGAAGGACATCGGGGACGAGCGTGTCGCCCGCCACTGGCGTCGGGATGCCGTGGCGATCGGGCAGCATCTCGCTGTCGGGCGTCCACGCGCGAAAGGTCATTGGCGATCCCGGCGCGACCACCACCGGCAGCGCGGCGCGGCGGTGCGGGTGCGCTCGCAACCAGTGGTCGACCATGACGCGCAGATCGGCTTCACCGCGGTGCGGCCAGCAGAAGCCGAGTACGCGCGGGTCAAGGCGCGCGAGCAGGGTGTCGAGGGCGCGCTCGATCGCGGTGTCGTTGCGCGCACGGGTGTGCATGTCGAGCGCCTCGCGTGCGGCGATGGCACTTTGGCGCAGCTTCTTTCGGGCGGTATCCATAAGCGGGTCGGGGGCCAATGAGAATCACCCCGCTATGCTATTCTCAAGCGGCATGCGGTGGGAAGGGAAGTCACCATTCCGGGTGCTTCAGTTGACCGCTTGGCAGTTTCGGAAAATACCGCGTGAGTACTGGGTTTGATACCGTTGCAGCGCGCTGCCTATCGGCGCGGCGCGCAACCAACACGATTTTGCGCTCGACCGGGGTTCCCGGAATGAAGAAGGCTGCGCGCGCGGCGTGGTTTGCGCTCTCCTTGCTTGGCGCGCCGCTGGCCGCCGCCCAGGCGCCGACCGGGGATGCGCGCATTGTCGCCGCACGCGAAGCCTTGCGAAGTGGCGACAGCGATGCGCTCGATCTTTTCGCGGCCAGCCAGTCGCCGCACGTGCTGGAACGCTACATCGACTATTGGCGCCTGCATGACGTGCTCGATCGCGACGCGCCCATCGATGCGCGAAAATTCGAGGCGTTTTTGTCGCGCTACGAAGGCAGTGTGCTCGCTGAGCGTTTGCGCGCGGCGTGGCTGCGCCGGCTTGCCAAGGACGAAAACTGGCGCGGCTTTACCAAGGTGTGGGGCGCGCTCGAGCAGCCCAATGACGATCTGCGCTGTCAGCACTGGCTGGCGCAGTTTCATCTCGGCGACAGTGGTGGCTTGAAGGAGGCGGCGGCGCGCTGGAGCAGGCTGGCGGCCAGCGCGGCGGCGTGCAATTCCGTCATCGGCATGCTTGTTGCGCGCGACGAGCTTGATGTCGACGCGGTGTGGGCACGCTTCCATCGCCAGATGGACAGCCGCCGTGGGTACGGTGCCGGCACCACGCTTGGCTGGCTGCCAGCGGCCGAGATGCCCGATCCGGCGCGCCTGAGGGCCTTGCTCAAGGATCCTGACGCGTATCTGGAGCAGTTGCCGGCCGGTTTCGCGCGCAGCCGCAGCGAACGCGAACTGATGCTGGCGGCGCTCAACCGTCTGGCACGCAGCGATCCCAAACTGGCCTACATGCGCTTGGTGCGCGTTGCCGACGCGTTGCCGCCCGACACCCGCAGCGCGGCCTACGTGCTGCTTGCCTGGCGTGGCGCGCAGGATCATCTGCCGCAGGCACGCGACTGGTATCGCGCCGCCGGCAAGGCGCCGATGAACGCTGACGCACGCGCGTGGCGGGTTCGCGCCGCGTTGCGCGCGCAGGACTGGGCGGGGGTGCGTGATGCCGTGCTGGCGCTGCCCGATGACGAGCGCGATGCGCCGGAATGGGTTTACTGGTTGGCGCGTGCCGAGCAGGCGCTCGGCGATACGACGGCGGCGAAGGCGCTCTATGGCACGATTGCCGAGCGGCCTGATTTCTACGGCATGCTGGCGGGCGAGGAACTCGGGCGCCAGTTTTCCTTGCCACCGCCGGGTGCACCGCTATCCGCGGCGAGCTTGCGCAAGGCTGAGGCCGACCCCGCGCTGCGCCGCGCGCTGGCGCTGTTCCGCCTCGATTTACGCACCGAAGCGGTTCGCGAATGGAGTTGGCGGCTGCGCACGGCGGACGATGACTTCAAGCTCGCCGCGGCGCGTATCGCGCTCAAGCACGACATCTACGATCGTGCTATCAACACCGCCGAATGGGTCGATCGCGCCGGCCACTATGATCTACGTTTCATCACCCCGTATCGCGACCTGATCGAACCTCAGGTGCGCGCGCAGGGGCTGGATCTGTCCTGGGTGTACGGATTGATGCGGCAGGAAAGTCGCTTCGTCTCGGGCGCCGCCTCATCGGCCGGCGCGCAGGGTTTGATGCAGGTGATGCCGGCCACTGGCCGCTGGGTGGCGCGCAAGATCGGCATGACCGACTATCGCCGCAGCCTCCTGCAGGATCCACAAACGAACGTGTTGTTGGGCACCAGTTACATGCGCATCGTGCTCGACGATCTGGACGATCACCCGGTGCTCGCGGCGGCCGGTTACAACGCTGGCCCGGGTCGCGCCAAGCGCTGGCGTGATGACCGATCGCTCGAAGGCGCTGTGTATGCCGAGACCATCCCGTTCGACGAGACGCGCGATTACGTCAAGAAGGTGATGGCCAATGCGGTAATTTACGCGGCTCTGATGGAGGGTCGCCCGCAATCGCTCAAGGCGCGCCTGCGCCAGGT
>CBDTZF010000101.1:0-8326 GCA_965364825.1 uncultured Rhodocyclaceae bacterium
ATGTGCTCGTCACGTCACAGCGCGGCAAACTGTTCCGCGAGAAAACGCTCGAGGCGGGCGCTGTCGGCGCAGAATGCGACATTGAAGCGCAGCCACGGGCTGCCTTGCATTTGCGGACGAAACACCTTGCCGGGCGCGAGGACAATGCCCGCCTGCAGCGCCCGTGTGGCCAGCGTGGCGCTCTCTTCGATCGCTTCGTTGCGTGCCCACAGAAACAGCCCGCCCTTCGCTTCGTGATAGACCGACATTTCCAGCCGGTCCATCATGCGCATGGTGCGTGTCATGGCCGCTTCGAGCCGTCCGTGAAGGCGCTCGGTGTATTTGCGATAGTGGCCGTCGGTGAGCATCTGGTACACCAATTGTTCACTGAACTCCGAACTGCTCAGGCCTGTGAGGAGCTTGACGTCGGTGAACGCCGCGATCAGTTCGGGATTGGCGGCGATGAAACCGACCCGCAGGCTGCCGGACAGCGCCTTGCTGAAGCTGCCGATATAGATCACTCGCTCGAGCTGGTCGAGGTTGGCCAGCCGCGTGGTCGAGCCGGATTGCAGGTCGGCGTAGACATCGTCTTCGATCACCAGAAAATCGTGCTTGCCGGCCAATTGCAACAAGCGAAAAGCCGTCGCCGGCGAGAGATTGGCGCCGGTCGGGTTGTGCAGCACCGAGTGGGTGAAATAGACCTTCGGTTGATGTTCGGCGAGCAAGGCTTCGAGCGCGTCGATGTCGGGGCCGTCGTGACCACGGGGCACGCCGACCAGTTGCGCGCCGAGCAGCCGCAGATTGCCGAAGAAATTGTAGTAGCCGGGGTCATCGACGAAAACCGTGTCGCCGGGTTTGACGAGATGGCGCGCGACAATGTCGAGCGCCTGCGTCGCTCCGTGGGTAAGCAGAATCTGTTCGGGCGGCGCACCAATGCCGTATTCCGCCAGCCGCACCTGCAGTTGCTGGCGCAGCGGCCGGTAACCTTGCGCACTGCCGTAGCCGGCCACGCGTGCGTCGGCGCGGCGGCCAAGCGAGCGTAGATGTCGGCGCAAACCCTCCCGATCGAACCACTCGACCGGCAGCACGCCGGCGCTCGCCTTGAGCATATCGGGCGATTCGTCCAGCGCCTGACGCATCAGCCAGGCGACGTCCACCGCGCGGTCAGTCGTGACCGGGCGCGGCGCGTCCGGCGCATGACTGCGCGGCGCCACATAAAAGCCTGAGCCGCGCCGCGACTGCAGGTAGCCGAGCGCCACCAGCCGGTCATAGGCTTCGACCACGGTAAAGCGGCTCACCTCCTGCATCTGCGCCAGTTTGCGGATCGGCGGAAGACGCATTCCAGGGCGCAGGATGCGGTCGTCCACCTGATGGCGGATGCCCTGCACGATCTGTTCGACGAGCGGTGTCGGCTCGTCGTGATCAACGCTCAACTGCAACATGTTTGATCCCCGGCGCATCTGTACCGGTAAATCGACCAGTCCAGTGTTCTGTGTTGGCACATGATGCGTGTCTAATAAATCAACGAATTGTCATGTATTGTCAGATTCATCAACAGATCATGTCAAGGAGAAGATCATGCGCCGGCAAGTATTGCCAATCCTCGCTCTTTTGTGCCTCGTCGGCCTTGCCGCCTGCGATAGCGGTACCGTTCAGGTGGCGCGCAGCGAGGCGGCTGCGCCATCCGAGCCAGTAGTGTTTCGCGTTTCGCCCGACGGTCGCCGCCTCGAAGGCTATCGCGCCGACGACGGTGTGACGCCTCAGGGTAGCGTCGCACTTCCCGAAGGCGCGGTGTGGTCGGTGGCCGGTGTCGGCGAAGACTTGCGGGTGTGGGTGCACAGCGATGCACGCGTGATGTTGGTCAACGCAAGTGACTGGAAGGTGATTGGCGACTGGGCGCGTCCGCTTGGCGCTCCTGAGCAGCGGATGCTGGCGCAGCGTGGCAATGGCGCGAGCTGACGAAAACATCTAAACCCACGTACGGTGCAAAACCTGCGGGCATTGCACCGTGCAGCCATGGAATGGTGCAATACGGCTGCGCCTATTGACACCCTACGAGAATCGCCGTCGACTGACGCGCTCCGATCGTAGCTCTTTCACCAACAGCGCGGCCGGATGGCTCCGACCCTATGGTTTCGTTGCACATCCGGCGACGAAAGCGTCGACGCCGCCGCCTCGCTCGCCCCGATCCGTAGGGTGCACTTACCGCAGGGCATTGCACCAATCAACCGTTGGAATGGTGCAATACGGCGGCGCCGATTGACACCCTACCTTCCGCTTGCCTCATATCGTGCTTGCATCGACGTTTCGATTGCGCAAAAATGACTGACCAGTCAGTCATAGTGTGAACAAATGACGCGAAATTGCGTTCGCGACAAGTTGACGCCGCGCGCTCCCGCGCGTCACCTACGGTGCGACGATCATGTCGCCGCGTAAGCCAGTCGCTGCCACGTCGGGGCGCGAACAGCGCAAGGCGGTGCGCTCGCAGGAGCTGACCGCCGCGGCGCTTTCGCTGTTCGTCGAAAAAGGTTTTGCCGCCACGCGGCTCGACGAGATCGCGGCGCGTGCCGGCGTCTCCAAAGGCACGCTTTATCTGTACTTCGACAGCAAGGAAGCGCTCTTTCTCGCCGTGATCCGCGAGGGCATTGTGCCCTTGCTGGACGAAGGGCGGAAGCTGATCGACGCGCACGCTGACGATCCGCTGGCGCTCCTCCGGGAGTACATCTACGGCTGGTGGGCGCTCTTCGGCGACACCCCGCTCGGTGGTGTGCCCAAGCTGATGATCTCGGAAGCGCAGAATTTTCCCGAGGTGGCGCAATTTTATCTTGAGCAAGTCATCCAGCCAGGGCGCACACAGTTGCAGGATGTGCTCGAGCGTGGCATTGCGAAGGGGGAATTTCGTGCCATCGACGTGGACATGACCGCGAACATCCTCATCGCGTCCTTGCTGCATCTGGTGCTGTGGCGCCATTCCTTCGCGGCCTGCTGCGCCGCCGCCACGCTTGACCCGCAACGCTACCTCGACAGCGTGATCGATGTCGTGCTCGATGGCATCGCGCGGCCAACGCAAGGAGATACCCGATGACGCGCATGCTGGTTGTTTCGACCTTCGCGGTGCTCACTGCGGCGGCGTGCGCACCACCGGCGACCGAACCGCTGCCGCCGCCGGCTGTGCTGGTGCAGACGGTGGGCGAAGCCGAAGCGGCCGATGGTCGCTATTTCACCGGCGATATCGTGCCGCGGCACGCCTCGGCGCTCGGTTTTCGTGTCGGCGGCAAGCTGCTCGAACGCGCCGTCGATGTCGGTAGCCGCGTGCAAACCGGGCAGATGCTGGCGCGTCTTGACGCCACCGATACGCAACTGAGCGCCAACGCGGCACGCGCGGCACTGGCGGCGGCGAAGTCCGATCTGGCGCTGGCACGCGCCGAACTCAAGCGGGTCAAGACACTGCGGGCGCAAAATTTCGTCAGCGAGTCTGCGGTCGACTCGCAGCGCACCGCCGTCGATGCGGCCACCGCGCGTGTGCGTCAGGCGCGCTCGCAAACCGCGCTGGCGACCAACCAGAATGAGTACACCACGCTCGATGCCGATGCCGACGGCGTGGTGACCGCGGTCAGTGCGGACGTCGGCCAGGTGCTCGCAGCCGGAGAGCCGGTGCTGACGCTGGCCCATGATGGCGCGCGCGACGTGCGCATCAACGTGCCCGAAGGGCAGGCGGCGGCGCTGAGCGTCGGCGCCGTGGCACGTGTGCGCCTGTGGTCGGCGCCCGACGAGATATTTCCTGCCCGTGTGCGCGAGGTGGCACCGGCGGCCGATGCGGTAACGCGGACGTATAGGGTCAAGGTGCAGGTCGAGGCGCCACCCCAACGCCTGCCACTGGGGGCGACCGCTACCGTGGCGCTGGCCAATGGCGAGCCCTCCGGCGTGACCTTGCCGCTGCGTGCGGTCGGCGAGCGTGACGGACACAGCGTGGTGTGGGTCTTTGATGCCGCGACAGGGTCCGTCGCGCCGGTGCCGGTGACGGTGGCCCAATTCTCGGAACGCGGCGTGCGCATCGAAAGTGGCGTAGCGCCGGGGGCGCAGGTGGTGGTCACCGGCATTCGTCTGCTGCAACCGGGCCAGCAGGTGCGGGCGGTGCCGGCGTCCGCACCGGTGACGCTGGACGCCACGCGATGAGTCGCTTCAATATCTCGGCATGGGGGCTGCGTCACTCGGCGCTGGTGCTTTATTTCATGCTCATGCTGACCGCGATCGGCATGTTCGCCTACACCCATCTCGGTCAGTCGGAAGATCCGCCGTTTACCTTCAAGGTGATGGTGGTGCGTGCCGAGTGGCCGGGGGCGACGGCGGCCGAGGTGGCCGATCAGGTTACTGACCGGCTGGAAAAGAAGCTGCAGGAAATTGCGCAGATCGACACCATCCGCAGCTACTCCAAGCCGGGCGAGGCACTGATCTTTTTCGAGGTCAAGGATTCGACGCCGGCCGACCAGATGGATGGCATCTGGTATCAGGCGCGCAAGAAAATCGGCGACATACGCCGCAGCTTGCCGGCGGGGGTCATCGGCCCGGGTTTCAACGACGAATTCGGTGACACTTTCGGCAACGTCTTTGCGCTGGTCGGCGAGGGTTTGACCTACGCCGAACTCAAGCGTTACGCAGAAGCGGTGCGAGCCGAACTATTGCGCGTACCCGACGTCGCCAAGATCGAATTCATCGGCGTGCAGCCCCAGCGCGTGTTCATTGAACTGTCGAACACCAAGCTCGCGACCTTCGGCCTGCAATTGAGCGATGTCACCGATGCGCTTGCGCAGCAGAACGCGATGACGGATGCCGGTTTTTTCGAGACCGGCAGCGAACGTATCTACCTGCGCCCCGACGGCGAGTTCACCGACCTCGACACCGTGCGCGACACGCGCATCCGTGCCGGCGGGCGCAGTTTCCGTCTTGGCGACGTGGCCGAAGTGCGGCGCGGCTATGAAGACCCGCCGGCGGACCGCATGCGTTTTATGGGGCGTGACGCGCTCGGCGTCGCGGTGTCGATGCATGCCGGGGGCGACATCATCGCGCTGGGGCGCCATCTGGACGAGGCGGTGGCGAACATCGAGGCGCAGTTGCCAGTCGGCGTTGAGCTTGAGCGTGTGGCCAACCAGCCGCGCGCGGTGCAGCGCTCGGTCAACGAATTCATCAAGGCGCTGACCGAGGCGGTGTTGATCGTGCTGGTGGTCAGCCTGGTCAGTCTCGGGCTGCGCACCGGCATCGTGGTGGTGGTGACGATTCCGGTGGTGCTCGCCATTACTTTCTTGTTCATGGCGCAGTTCGGCATCGGCCTGCACAAAATCTCGCTCGGCGCGCTGATTCTCTCGCTCGGCCTGCTGGTCGATGACGCGATCATTGCGGTCGAGATGATGGCGACGAAGATGGAGCAGGGCTGGGAGCGCACGCGCGCAGCCAGCTTCGCCTATGTCTCGACCGCCAAACCGATGCTCTCCGGCACCCTGGTGACCGCCGCCGGCTTTCTGCCGATTGCCACCGCGGCATCGAGCACCGGCGAATACACGCGCTCGATCTTTCAGGTGACGGTCACCGCGCTGCTCATTTCGTGGGTGGCGGCGGTGCTTTTCGTACCGTATCTGGGCTATCACCTGCTGCCCGATTTCGCCGCGCAGCGCCAGCGCCCCGGCCTGCTCGCGCGCCTGGCCGGACGTGTTTGGCCGGCGGCAGGTCGCGTGCTGGCGCGGCGTCAGCAGCACGCGCCGGTGCACGATGAACATGCCATTTACGAGACGCCGTTTTACCGGCGTTTTCGCGCCGTGGTCAATGCCTGCGTGCGCCACCGCTGGTGGGTGATCATCGCCACGTTGCTGGTATTCGCCGGCGCCATCGCCGCCTTCCGCTATGTGCCGCAGCAGTTCTTTCCGGATTCGACGCGTCCCGAGTTGCTGATCGACCTCGAATTGGCCGAAGACGCGTCGCACACCGCGACCGACCAAGCCGTGAAAACGCTGGAATCCTTCCTCGACAGCGCCGAGGGCATCGAGAACTACGTCGCCTACGTGGGCGCCGGCAGCCCGCGCTTCTACCTGCCGCTCGACCAGAAGCTCGCGCAGACCAACTTCGCCCAATTCGTCATCCTCACCGAGGGGCCGGACGCGCGCGAGGCCTTGCGCCGCCGTCTGATTTCTTATTACGCCGACGATCCGGGCGGTGTGCAGGCGACCATCAAACGGCTCGAAAATGGCCCGCCGGTGGGCTTCCCCGTGCAGTACCGGGTGAGCGGCCCTGAATTCGGCCCGTTGCGCGAGACCGCCCATCAAGTGGCGGCGGCGATGCGCGGCAATGCGCATCTTTCCAACGTCAGTCTCGACTGGGAAGAAGCCTCCAAGATTGTGCGCCTGCATGTCGATCAGGAAAAAGCGCGACTACTTGGGTTGTCGTCGGCGCAGATCGCCGCCTTCCTCGATACCTCACTCCATGGCATGCCGGTCACCGAATTCCGCGAGGACACGGAAACCATTCAGGTGCTGCTGCGCGGCGCGCGCGCCGAACGCACCCATCTGTCGCTGCTGGGCGACCTGGCCATTCCGGTGCTCGACGGCAAGAGCGTGCCGCTCAGTCAGGTGGTGACGCCGGAGTATGGCTTCGAAGACGGCGTGATCTGGCGGCGCGACCGTGTGCCGACGGTCACGGTGCGCTCAACCCTCTATGGCACGGTGCAGCCGGCGGTGGTGGTCGATCAGCTCGCGGCGCAGATCGAGGCGGTGCGCGAGGCGCTGCCGCTGGGCTATCGCATCGAAGTGGGCGGCGCGGTGGAGGAGAGTGCCAAAGGCGGCAGTTCCGTGGCCGCCGGCGTACCGCTGTTCATCGTCGTCGTGATCACCGTATTGATGATCCAGTTGCAGAATTTCTCACGCGTCGCGATGGTGCTGCTCACCGCACCGCTGGGCATCATCGGCGTCACCGCCGCGTTGCTGCTGTTCAACAAACCGTTCGGATTTGTCGCCATGCTCGGCACCATCGCGCTGTCGGGCATGATCATGCGCAACTCGGTGATTCTGGTCGACCAGATTCGTCAGGATCTCGAAGACGGGCGCAGTCCGTGGCAGGCGGTGGTCGAATCGACGGTACGCCGCTTCCGGCCGATCATGCTCACCGCGGCGGCCGCCATTCTGGCGATGATTCCGCTGACCCGTAGCGACTTTTTCGGGCCGATGGCAGTGGCCATCATGGGCGGGCTGGCGGTGGCCACGGTGCTGACCTTGATCTTTCTTCCCGCGCTCTACGCTGCCTGGTATCGCATCAAACCCGACGCCCAGGATGACGGCGGCGAACCACGCGGCGGTACAGCAACTGCGTTAGAATAATCACGTTTTGCTCGCCGCTAGAATCAGCTAGTAAATTAGCGTACACTAATATACGCACAGGGAGTCGGGAATGGATTTCGAACGCGCACGGTTCAATATGGTTGAGCAGCAGGTTCGCCCGTGGGAGGTGCTGGATCAGGACGTGCTCGATTCGATGATGACGGTCAAGCGCGAAGAGTTCGTGCCGCCCGATTTCAGGTCGTTGGCTTTCTCGGAAGCGGAGATTCCCATTGGCTGCGGCCAGATCATGTTGTCGCCGGTCATCGAAGGCAAGCTACTGCAGGCCGCCCAAGTCAAGCCGACCGATACGGTGCTCGAAATCGGCGCGGGTTCGGGTTACTTCGCCGCGCTACTGGCGGCCCGCGCTGACTGGGTGCGTAGTATTGAAATTGAACCTCAACTGGCGGCCATGGCTGCCGATAACCTCAATAATGCAGGCGTCGAAAACGTTATTGTGGAAGAAGGTGACGGCGCTGAAGGCTGGCCGTCGCACGGCCCTTACGATGTCATCGTCGTCTCGGGCGGCATGCCGATATTGCCACCGGGCTTCCAGGCGCAGCTCAAGGCAGGCGGGCGGCTGGTGGCCTTCATCGGCCAGGCGCCGGTGATGGTGGCGCGGCTCGTCACCTGCGTGCGCGAGGGCGAATACGAATCGATCGATCTGTTTGAAAATGTCGTCCCCCTGCTACGAAACGCAAAAGGCGATAACGCATTTCATTTCTGAGAAAACGTGTGCGACACATCCAGCCCGGCGAACTCAAGCAACGACTGGGCGAAACGACTCAACCCGTGCCCGTGCTACTCGATGTGCGCGAAGCGTGGGAATACGAAATCTGCCATCTGGACGGGGCACAACTGATCCCGATGGGGTCGGTCGCCAGCCGTTGCGACGAACTGGATGCGGACGCTGAAACCGTGGTGATTTGTCATCACGGTGTGCGCAGCCTGCAGGTGGCGATGTTTCTCGAGCAGCGCGGCTTTTCGGG
>CBDTZF010000102.1:0-8318 GCA_965364825.1 uncultured Rhodocyclaceae bacterium
GCTGCGCTTCGTCGGCAACGTTTTCGAGCGCCAGATCGGTCATGCCGATGATGGCGTTCATCGGCGTGCGGATTTCATGGCTGATGTTGGAGAGGAAGTCGCTCTTCGTGCGATTGGCCTGCTCGGCGAGCAGCTTGGCGTCGCGCATCGAGCGCTCCAGTTCCTTGCGCATCGTAATGTCGCTGGCCGAGCCGGCAAAACCGGTGAGCGAGCCGTCATCGGCGTGCAGCGGGCGGATGAACGTGTCCAGCCACAGTGACTCACCGTTTGCCAGGGTGGTGCGAATATCGGTGCGTAGCGTCGCCGTCGTGCCGGCGGTAAGCGTGGCGGCAAGTGTGCGCACGCGCCGACGCTCGGCGATCGGGAGCCAAATCAGTGCGCTGCGGCCAAGCGCCCGTTCAGCCGGCATGTCGTTCAACTGCGACCAGGCCGGATTGAGATACGTCCAGCGGATCTCGGCGTCGGTTTCGAAGACCAGCGCACCGAGATTGTCGAGCACGCCGCGCAGCGCCGCATCGCGGACGGCGATCGATGTTTCGGCCGCCTTGCGCGTGCTGATACTGCGCAGCGTGTTGGGACGCAGTCGCTTGCGCAGGGCGCGCAGCATTCTCGCTTGCATGTTCAGTCGCTCAGCCGCTCAGCCGTTCAGTCACCGTCGTCCTGGAAACGCGCGCGGATGTCGAGCACGGCGCTCCAGTCGCACAACAGGGCGTCGACGCACATCGCATCGAAATGGGCGCCGCGTCCGTCGCGCAACAGGGCAGTGGCGTCTTCGAGCGACCAGGCGGGTTTGTAGGGCCGCGCGGAAGTCAGCGCGTCGAATACATCGGCGACCGCGACGATTCGCCCGACCAGCGGTATGTCTTCGCCGGCCTGGCCGCGCGGATAGCCCGAGCCGTCGAATTTTTCGTGATGCGACAGGGCGATGGTGGCCGCCATCTGGATCACCGGCGAGGTGGAATCCTTGAGGATGTCGTAGCCGATTTCCGCATGGCGCTTCATGATCTCGAATTCTTCCGTGGTCAGACGCCCTGGCTTGAGCAGAATGTGGTCGGGAATGCCGAGTTTGCCGACATCGTGCATCGGCGCGGCCTGCAGCATTGTGGTGACGAAGTTTTCGTCCTGATCGAGTTGCTGCGCGATGCGCGCCGAATAGTGCGCCATGCGCTGGATATGCGCCCCGGTTTCGGGATCGCGGAATTCGGCCGCGCGGGCCAGCCGGGTGACGGTTTCGCGCTCGCGGTCGTGGATCAGGGTGGTCGCCTTGAGCACCTCGGTTTCCAGCGTGCGCGCACGCTCGCGCGTGGCCAGGTGCGCGCGCCGTAGCGCCAGCATGTTGTGCACGCGCGGCTGGAACTCGTTGCGGTCGACCGGCTTGTTGAGAAAATCGGTGGCGCCTGATTTGAGGGCATCGTAGCGCGTCTGGCGTTCGTGATCGGCGGTGACCATGAGGATCGGCACGTCCTGCCGATCGTCCATGGTGCGCAGGCGTCGGATGAATTCGACCCCGTCGAGCCCCGGCATCATGTAATCGACAATGATCAGGTCGGCTTCGTTGGCCTGGCACCACGCCAAACCGACCTGCGGATCCCCAAAGGCCAGCGGTTCACAGTCGGGCAGCTTGCCGACGAGCGCCTGCATCAGCGTGAGGTTGAGCGGCGTGTCGTCGATGATGGCGATTTTCATGAGGGCTTGTTCGACAATGGATTCTCATGGTTTTATCGGCCGTCAACTCAAGGAGTTGAGGCTTCCCGCCGGGCGGTGTTCGTGCACACGTGGCGCAAATCCGCGCGCTGGAGCGCGTGCGACTGCGCCTTGAGGAAGGGGCACGAGGCGCAATTGCGTGGTTCACGCGGCGGGGGTGTGCTGGCGCGGGTCGGCGTGCGACAGGGCTTCGCCGTGCCGGTTGCGTTCGAGGAAGCCGATCAGCGCTTCGCCGCTCATCGGTTCAGCAAGCAGGTAACCCTGCACCGTGTCGCAGCCCTCGGCCTTGAGGTGGGCGAGCTGCCCGGGCGTTTCAACGCCTTCGGCGCAGGTCGCCATGTTGAGCGATCGCGCCATGGCGATGACCGCGCGCACGATGGCGGCCGCTTCGTCGACTTCGGGCAGTTCCTTGACGAAAGAGCGGTCGATCTTGAGGCGGTCGAAGGGGAAGTTGCGCAGATAGGCGAGCGAGGAATAGCCGGTACCGAAGTCATCGAGCGCGATGCGGATGCCGGCACGCTTGAGCGTCTTCAACTGGGTCTCGGCGATGCGTTGATCGTTGAGAAAGACCGATTCGGTCAGCTCCAGCTCGACCCGCTCGGGCGCCATGCCCGCCTTTTCGAGCACGGCGATGATGTGGTCGCACAAATTGGGATTGATGAATTGCGCCAGCGACAGGTTGATGGCGACGGTGATGTCGTCACCCCACAGCGCGGCCTGGCGCACCGCCTCGTCAATGATCCAGTTGCCGATGATTTCGATCTGCCCCGATTCTTCGGCCACCGCGATACATTCCTGGGTGCTGATCCTTCCGAGGCGCGGATGAGCCCAGCGCAGCAGGGCCTCACAGGCGGTGATGCGGCCACTCTTGAGGTTGAACTGCGGCTGGAACGCCAACTGGAACTCGCCGCGTTGCAGGGCGCCGCGCAGCTCGTGTTCGAGAAACAGCCGGCGGCGCGCACGAGTGTCCATCTCATAATCGAAGAAACGGAAGCGGCCCTTGCCTTCGTATTTCGCCGCGTATAGCGCGATGTCGGCGTTCTTGAGCAATTGATCGCCGCTCAGTCCGTCCTTGGGGGCGCGCGCAATGCCGATGCTGACGCCGATGCGTACTCGGGTGCCGTCGATTTCACAGGGGTCGCCGAGCGTCTGGATGAGGCGGTCGGCCAGCTCTTCGGCCTCTTCGGGAGAGACATCGCCCCAGCGGATGATGGCGAACTCGTCACCACCGACGCGGGCCACTACGTCGGTGCGCCGCGTGCGGCCGATCAGGCGCTGCGCGACCACACGCAGCAGGCTGTCGCCAAAGCTGTGCCCGAGCGAATCGTTGACCGACTTGAAATTGTCGAGATCGAGACACAGCAGGAGGGCCGCGGTGCGGTTGCTGCTCGACCCATCCTCGATTTGTTCGAGCGCTTCCTGGAAGCTGTGCCGGTTGGCCAGTCCGGTGGTGTTGTCGTAGTGGGCCAGACGCGAGACTTCGCGCTGCGCCGCCAGCGACTGGGTGACGTCGGTGCCGACCCCACGCCAGCCGCAGCGCTGACCTTCTTCGTCGAGCAGCGGTTTTGCGGTCAGCGACCACCAGCGTGTTTCACCATCGAGCACGACCGGCGCAAGCAGGTCGCGAAACGGTATCTTGGTGCCGAAGCTGTCGCGCAGGCGTTCAAGCGCCTGGCGCTCCTCGGCGGGTGCGCGATCGAGGGTACGTGCAATCAGGTCGAGAAACGGCTCGTTGAGCAGCGCCTCTTCGCTGCGCCCGAAGACGGTGGCCATGCGCCGTGATACATGGGTGAGCCGGCCTTCCGCATCAACCTCCCACAGCCAGTCACTGGCACTTTCTTCGAAGTCGCGCAGCAACAGGCCGATCAACTGGCGCTGGCGCTCGCCTTCCGCTTCGGCCATCAGCCGCGCGCCGAAGGTTTTTGCGTTTGACAGCACGCTGCCGATCACGACCAGCGTGTACAACAAAAGCAGGATGGCCAACTCCACGGCCATCAGATGCTGCATGCGGATCAAACCGATGGCCGAAAACACGCCGAGGATGGTCACGTAGGTGATGGCCGCCTTTGGCACCGTCGCCAGCGCGAAACCGCCGGCACACAGCATGCCTGCGGTAATGGTCATGAGCATCATCTGCGCTTCGCGCGAGCCCAGCGGCAGCATGATGACGGGGACCACCGCCCACAACAGCGCCAACAGCCCGGCATGCTTGGCGGCGCTGTTGAGCGCCCGCGGCGATGCCGTATGCGGTGAGGCGGTGCGCCGCCATTTGAGCCACGCTTCCATGCCGACGCCGGCGGAATACAGAATGCAGACCATCCAGCCAAGCAACACCGCCGGGTTGAGCGTGTTGCGCAAAGCCCAAGCCACGATGGTGGCGTTCACCGCATTGGCAAACATGGTGAGCGGTGTAAGGCGCAGTACACCCTGAATCTGGCGCGCACGGAACTGCCCGGCGAGCGTCTCATCCGCCTTGTAGAGTGCGAGCGTATCCCTCAGCGTGTCTCGGAGTTGTCGTGGCGTGCGCATGGCTGGTGCATCGCACCGCGGGCGCCAAGCGCGTCACGGGACGATACAAACCGCAGTTTATACCTCGGCTAGCTTACGCCGCGGTAGGCGATTTGTGGACTTGGTAACGATGGTCGGCGATCGGGGTGGTAGGCCGTGCAGGGCTCGAACCTGCGACCAAGGGATTATGAGTCCCCTGCTCTAACCAACTGAGCTAACGGCCCCCGGGGGGCGACGCGAACCGGGTGGTTCGCGCCGAAAAAAGGGAAATGAGGAGAAAGATCAGGAATCGCTGTCGAGGAAGCTGCGCAGACGCTCGGAGCGGGACGGATGACGCAGTTTGCGCAGGGCCTTGGCTTCGATCTGACGAATTCGCTCACGCGTGACGTCGAACTGTTTGCCGACTTCCTCCAGCGTGTGGTCGGTGTTCATTTCGATGCCGAAGCGCATACGCAGCACCTTGGCCTCGCGGCCGGTGAGCGAATCGAGCACGTCGGAGGTTGCGTCGCGCAGGTTAGAATACAACGCGGCCTCGTTCGGCGCCAGCGTGGACGTGTCCTCGATGAAGTCGCCCAAATGCGAATCGTCGTCGTCTCCGATCGGCGTTTCCATGGAGATCGGCTCCTTGGAGATTTTCATGATCTTGCGGATCTTCTCCTCGGGCATCTCCATTTTCTCGGCGAGCGTGGCCGGATCGGGCTCGAGACCCGTCTCCTGCAGAATCTGCCGGCTGATGCGGTTCATCTTGTTGATCGTCTCGATCATGTGCACCGGAATACGGATGGTGCGCGCCTGATCGGCGATCGATCGCGTGATCGCCTGACGGATCCACCAGGTGGCATAGGTCGAGAACTTGTAGCCGCGGCGATATTCAAACTTGTCGACCGCCTTCATGAGGCCAATATTGCCTTCCTGGATGAGGTCGAGAAACTGCAGGCCGCGATTGGTGTATTTCTTCGCGATCGAAATGACCAGGCGCAGGTTGGCCTCCGTCATTTCACGTTTGGCACGGCGCGCCTTGGCCTCACCGGTGGACATGCGCTTGTTGATGTCCTTGAGCTCCTTGAGCGAGATGCCCAGGCGGCTTTCAAGGTCGATTAGTTTTTGCTGCGCTTCCATGACGGGCGGGTGGACGCGCATCAAGCCTTCGGCGTAGTTCTTGCCGAGCGTGATTTCGTCCTTGAGCCAGTCGAGATTGGTCTCGGAGCCCGGGAAAGTCTTGATGAAGTGCGGTCGCGGCATGCCGGCACGGTCGACGCACAGGCGCAGGATTTCCCGCTCCTGGCTACGCACCTGCTCCACCATATGACGCACCGAGTCGCACAGCCTTTCGATCATGCGGGCATTAAAGCGCAGGTAGAGCAGGCGTTCAGAAATCTGCTTTTGCAGCTCGGCGTAATCAGGCGCTTTCGAGCCTTTCGTTTCAAGCACGTCCATTTGCGCCACAAACAGCGTGCGCAATGCGCTGAAGTGGGTCAGGCCTTCGTCGCGCAGGAGCTTGAGCGCGGCAGAACCGTCGTCTTCTTCTTCGTCATCGTCATCGCCGTTCTTTTTGGCATTCGCAGCGCCGCCCGGTGGCGGCAATTTTTCTTCGATGTTGGGGTCTACGATGCCGTCGATGATTTCGTCGATGCGCATTTCCTCGCGGTCGACCTTGTCGGCGAGTTCGAGCATTTCCGCGATCGTCGTCGGGCACGCCGAAATCGCCTGCACCATATGCTTGAGACCGCCTTCGATGCGTTTGGCGATTTCGATCTCGCCTTCGCGCGTCAACAGCTCGACCGTGCCCATCTCGCGCATGTACATGCGCACCGGGTCGGTGGTACGGCCGAATTCGGAGTCAACGGTGGACAGCGCCTGTTCGGCTTCTTCCTCGGCGTCGGCGTCGTTCGATTGGGCGACGTTGTCCGACATGAGCAGGTCTTCGGCCGACGGGGCGGCGTCGAAGACCTGAATGCCCATGCTGTTGAAGGTGCCGATGATCGACTCGATCTGCTCGGCGTCAACGATGTCGTCCGAGAGGTGATCGTTGATCTCCGCATAAGTCAGATAGCCGCGATCTTTCCCGAGCGTAATCAGCGACTTCAGTTGCGTGCGACGCACTTCGGCATCGCGCGGGCTTTGCAGTTGAGCGGCGGCCAGCACTTCGCTGATTTTCTTTTTCTTGGCACGTGGTTTGGTCGCACGTGCGCGCGTCGGGGTTTTGCGCGGCGCTTTGGTTGCCGGCGTCGCTGCTGGTGTGGCTGCGGCTTTGGGTTTTTCCTGGGCCATGGTGCTCCTCGAATACTTCGGAGAAGTGAAGTCGAAAAAAACGGAAAAGTATATTACGAATCTGGGACTTTGGGGGGGGCGCCCTGGTTCCCGCTCTTGTGCTGCAATAGCTGCACGTAACGATGTTTTTCTTCCGGCGTGAGCTGGTCGGCGCGTGCGGCAAGCGTGTCGAACTCATCCTGGAGGACTTTGGCGTGCAGTTTCTGGACCGTGTCGTGAAACAGGGTTTCCACAATGTCGTCGTCAATCACCTCTTCCGCCGACTCGGTACAGAAGCGCGTCAGTGTGTCTATATGGGGTGTACTTCTGAAATGTTCAAGCAGCCGGCCCAGTGCGGTGTCCTGGCCGAGATCGCCGACGCTCACGGCATCGATGATGGCAAGCAGCGCGCGTCCTTCCGCGCTGCCGTCGGGGATCAGATCCGCCGGTAGCCGCGCCGCCCATGATGGTTGCTGCAACACGATGCGCAGCAAGATGCGTTCGAGCGGCGAGGGCGGGCGCCGCGGGCCACGGCGTGGCGGTGCGGCGCTGCCCGCCCTGCTGAATGTCCGCGGTGGCGCCTTGAGACCCCACGCCTGCATCAGTTCGAATTCATTCAGCCTGCAGCGTTGCGCGACCGCCTTGACCAACTGCAGGCGCAACATCGCCGCACCGACGCGCAGCACCAGTGGCTGCGCGTCGTGGGCGAAACGTGCGCGGCCCTCGGCGGTGGCCATGTCGTTGTCGCGGCTCAGGGAGTCGAGCAGGAATTCGGTGAGCGGCGTGGCATGCGCGGCTTTTTCGCGGAACGACTCGGCGCCTTCATCGCGCACGAAGGAATCGGGGTCGTGACCCTCCGGCAGGAACAGAAAGCCGACCTGCTTGGCGTCGCTGAGCGGTTCGAGTGCGGCTTCTAGCGCGCGCCAAGCCGCCTTGCGCCCGGCCGCATCGCCATCGAAGCAGAAGACAACGCGATCGGCCTGACGAAAGAGTTTCTGGATGTGATTGGGGGTGGTCGATGTGCCGAGCGTCGCCACTGCGTTGGATACGCCATGCTGCGCCAGCGCGACGACGTCCATGTAGCCTTCGACCACGATCACCGTATTTTCCGCCCGGATCGCCTGGCGCGCCTGATACAGGCCGTAAAGTTCACGGCCTTTCTCGAAAACCGGCGTTTCCGGTGAATTCATGTACTTCGGCTCGCCCGTGTCGAGCACGCGCCCACCAAAGCCGATCACATTGCCGCGCATATCGATGATTGGAAACATCACGCGATCGCGAAATCGGTCGTAGCGACGGCCCTGGTCATTTTCGATCACCAGGCCGGCGTCGAGCAATGCGGGATCGCTGTAATTGGCGACGACCTTCTCAAGCGACTGCCAGCCCTCGGGCGCGTAGCCGATGCCGAAGCGCGCGGCGATCTGCCCGCTCAGGCCGCGTCCTTTAAGGTAGGCAATGGCGCGTTCGCTGAGTTTGAGTTGCTCCCGGTAAAAGCGCGCGCTTTGAGCCAGCAGATCGGTCAGCGGCCGCGACGGCGTCGCCTCTGGCGCGTGGCTGCTGCGTGCTTCCTGCGGCACTTCGACGCCGGCCATGCGCGCCAGTTCGTGCACGGCCTCGACGAACCCCAGCCCGCTGTATTCCATGAGAAAGCCGATTGCGCTGCCATGCACGCCGCAGCCGAAGCAGTGATAGAACTGCTTGCTCGGGCTGACCGAGAAGGAGGCGCTCTTTTCACCGTGGAACGGGCAGCAGGCGAAATAGTTCGCGCCCTTTTTCTTGAGCGGAACGTGGCGCTCGATGACGTCGATGATGTCGACGCGCGCGAGCAGATCCTGGATGAACCCCTGCGGAATCAC
>CBDTZF010000103.1:0-8303 GCA_965364825.1 uncultured Rhodocyclaceae bacterium
TTCACCCTCGAGTTCAACCGTGGCCTCGCTGATCTCCGGATCGAAGGAGCTGCGCCCGACTCGAAACGTAAAGGCGCCCGGTTCGGTTGTGAGTGAGTGGTCGAGTCCGTGGAATGCGAGTCGACTTGGGTCGACGGTGAAGGTCACCGTCGCCGTTGACCAGCGCCAGCACGCCGGCCGCGTGGCAGCGCTGCACGATGCCGTGGGTGAGGCGCTCGCGCGGGCCGGCATCGAGTGTGGTGTCGCGGATCTGGACGAGTTTGAGGCCGCGGGCGAGGGCAGCGTCGAGCGCAACCAGTTGCGCCTCGGTGCCGCGCTGCGCGGCGTCGGTGATGCCCATCTCGCGCGGCAGGCGCAATGCCTTGAGAATCGGGCCGTTGGCGGGGAGCATCGGGCTGACGGTGAACTGCGCGGGATGCTGCCATTCGAGCGCACTGTGCACATGGTCGTTGATCTCGCCCGACCACTCGGGAACTTCAAAGAAATTCAGGCGCACGCGGGCGTGTTCATAGTCGTGCTCGCGCACGATCCACGGCCAGCAGGTGTGCGCGGTGATGCCCAGCTCTTCTTCAAGCTCGCGGACGAGCGCCGTGCGCGCATCCTCGCCGGCCTCGACCTTGCCGCCGGGGAACTCCCAGTAGCCGGGGTAGAAGGTGCCGGCGGCGCGCTGGCCGAGCAGCACGCTGCCGTCGGGACGGGTGATGACCGCAGCGGCAACTTCGACGCGCGTTTTCGTTGCCGGACTCATTGCGCTCGACGGCCGGCGTAGTCGCGCGCGAACTGCCACGCCACGCGGCCGCTGCGTGCGCCGCGCATCAGCGACCATTGCAGCGCTTCGCCGCGCGCGGCGTCGATGTCTTCCGCGCCGACGCCAAATTCACTTAGCCAGTAGTTCACGATGTCGAGATAGGCGTCCTGCCCGAAGGGGTAGAAGGACAGCCACAGGCCGAAGCGCTCGGAGAGCGAAATTTTTTCCTCCACCGCTTCACCAGGATGAACTTCGCCGTCGATATGCTTCGTTTCGAGATTTTCGGCGTGGTACTCGGGCATCAGGTGGCGGCGGTTGGAGGTCGCGTAGATGATGACGTTGTCGGGCACCACGGCGAGCGAGCCGTCGAGCACGCTCTTGAGTGCCTTGTAGGCCGGCTCGGCGTCTTCGAAGGAGAGGTCGTCGCAGAACAGCACGAATCGCTCCGGCCGCCCGCGCACCAGTTCGACGATGTCGGGCAGATCCATCAAATCCTGCTTGTCGACCTCGATCAGGCGCAGGCCGTGCTCGGCATATCGCGCCAGCATGGCCTTTACGAGCGACGATTTGCCGGTGCCGCGCGCGCCCGTGAGCAGTGCGTTGTTGGCGTGACGGCCGTCGACGAACTGGCGCGTGTTCTGGTCCAGCCGTGCGATTTGCTGATCGATATCCTGCAGGTCTTCGACACGGATCAGGTGTGGGTGGGGAATGGCTTCGAGGCGCGCCTGCGCGCCGCGGCGCAGCCAGCGAAAGGCGATCGCCTCGTCCCACGCGGGTGGCGCGATCGGGGCCGGCAGCCAGGCGTCGAGACGGTCGAGCGTTCGCTCGACGCGCGCGAGGAAGGCCGCCAGGTCGGGGGCCGGATCAGGTGTCGGTGTCGTCATCGGGCGTCTTGTTCTTCCTGGGCCAGGTGGCCCAGACGATGATCAGCAGCAAGGCCAGCGCGACGCCGGCTTCAAGCGCGAGAATCCACATGGGTTGGGGCTCCGCTCACGGGTGGGGACTTGCGCCGCGGCGCACGTGCAACCGCCGTTATACTGGCGGCTTCATGCCGAGTTTACCTGATCTGACACCATGAACCCGCGTCTCATTGTCTGGCCCGCCCTTGTGGCGATATTGCTCATTGTTTCTGCCTGCGTGACCCAGGCTCCGCCGACGTGCGAGCCGTGTGCGCCGACGGATACGGCGCCGGTTGTCGTCGCGCCGCCCAGCCCGCCGGTGCCCGAGCCGGACACCGAGACGCCACGCTTGCAGGCCGCGCGCTGGAGCGATGTGCCCGGTTGGCAGGCCGACGATGTGGCGCAGGCCTGGCCGGCACTTCAGCGCTCATGCGGCGCACTGACCAGTGATGCGCGCTGGCAGACAGCATGCACGGCGGCAGAGGCGCTTGGCGCTCAGCCGACAAAGGCACAGGTGCAGACTTATTTCACGGCACATTTCCGCCCCTGGCAGGTGCGCAACGGCGACGGCAGCGCGGACGGGTTGGTGACCGGCTACTACGAGCCGCTCATCCGCGGCAGCGAAACGCGCACGCCACGCAGTGCCTGGCCGATCCACGGCGTGCCGGACGATCTCATCACGGTCGATCTGGCCGACGCGCGCACCGAACTGAAAGGTCTTCGCTTGCGCGGACGGCTCGACGGCAGTCGCCTGGTGCCTTACTGGACACGCGGAGAAATGGCGGCGCAGGGCAAAGGCTTCGATGCGCCCATCATCGCCTGGGCCGATGATCCGATCGCGCTGTTTTTTCTACAGGTGCAGGGGTCGGGGCGTATCGCGTTGCCCGACGGCAGTTTTCTGCGCATCGGTTATGCCGACCACAACGGCCACGAATACAAGTCGATCGGCCGCTGGCTGATTGACCACGGCGAAATGACACTCGCCAATGCCTCGATGCAGGGCATCCAGCGCTGGGCGCGGGCGCATCCGAAACGCTTGCGCGAACTGCTCGACCAGAACCCGAGTTATGTCTTCTTCCGCACACTGCCGGCCAACGATGACGGCCCGCTGGGCGCGCTCGGCGTGCCGCTGGTGGCCGGGCGCAGCATTGCGGTCGATACGCGTGCGGTGCCGCTCGGCGCGCCGGTGTTCCTCGCCACCACGCAGCCCAATAGCACGCAGCCGCTGCGCCGGCTGGTGATGGCGCAGGATACCGGCGGCGCCATCAAGGGCGGCGTGCGCGCCGATTTCTTCTGGGGATTCGGTGACGCCGCCGGCGCGCAGGCCGGGCGCATGCGCCAGCGCGGACAGATGTGGGTGTTGCTGCCGAAAACGTGGACACCGAAGCCAGCATCGTAGGGTGTCAATAGGCGAAGCCGTATTGCACCGATCAACCGTCGACTGGTGCAATGCGCTCCGCTTATTGACACCCTACGCTTGCTGGGCACCGCAGCCGGCGCGTTGACGCCCTCTTTTGGGGCCTGCACTGGTCTGGTGCGCACTGACTTGGTGCGCGCACCAAGATCGTGCGGTAGAACGCGAACGGGTGCGACGCGGCACTAAGGATGGGCAGCGTCGCACCCGTAGGGCGTGTTTTAACCCGTCACCCCCTTGAAAACGCCGTGACCGGACGAATCCCACTCTACGTCGCGGCACTCAAGAAATCTCCGTTTGAACATTTGGCTCGTGCGCTAAACCGGCTGGCACGCGATCTGCTCATGACTCTTCCATTGTGTCATCCGGAGTGGTTTTCATGGAGCAGTTCAAAACATCCAGCGACGTCCTCTTCGTCCTGCTGGGCGCGATCATGGTGCTGGCGATGCATGCCGGTTTCGCGTTTCTCGAAGTCGGTACCGTGCGCAAGAAGAATCAGGTCAATGCGCTTGTGAAAATCCTCGTCGATTTCGGCGTCTCCACGCTGGCCTACTTCTTCGTGGGGTACGCCATCGCCTACGGCATCAACTTTTTCCAGAGCGCCGAGGTGCTGACCGCGAAGAGCGGTTATGACCTGGTGAAGTTCTTCTTTCTGCTCACCTTTGCCGCCGCCATTCCCGCGATCGTCTCGGGCGGGATTGCCGAGCGCGCACGTTTCTATCCGCAACTGGCCGCTACTGCATTGCTTGTGGGTCTCGTCTATCCGTTTTTCGAGGGCATGATCTGGAACGGCAATTTCGGTTTTCAGGGATGGCTGGAATCGACATTCGGCTTCGCCTTTCACGATTTCGCCGGTAGCGTCGTGGTGCACGCCATGGGCGGCTGGATTGCGCTGACGGCAGTGACACTGCTTGGCGCGCGCCGCGGGCGCTACCAGAAGAGCGGGAGCATCGCCGCGCATCCTCCGTCCAGCATTCCCTTTCTCGCCCTCGGCGCGTGGATTCTCACCGTGGGTTGGTTCGGCTTCAACGTGATGAGCGCGCAGACGGTCGAGGGCATCAGCGGACTGGTTGCGGTCAATTCACTCATGGCAATGGTCGGCGGCACGCTGGCGGCGCTGGTGGTGGGGCGCAACGATCCGGGCTTCGTGCACAACGGTCCGCTGGCCGGCCTGGTGGCGGTGTGCGCGGGTTCCGACCTCATGCACCCGGCAGGTGCGCTGGCGGTCGGCGCGATTGCCGGCGTGCTCTTCGTCTACATGTTTACCCTCACGCAGAACCGCTGGAAGATCGACGACGTGCTCGGCGTGTGGCCATTGCACGGGCTATGCGGCGCGTGGGGTGGTATCGCCGCCGGCATTTTCGGCAGCCAGGCGCTGGGCGGCATGGGCGGCGTGAGTTTCATCGCGCAACTGATCGGCACCGCAGCCGGCGTGGGAATTGCGCTGGCCGGCGGGTTTCTGGTCTACGGCGGCATCAAGGCCGTGAGCGGACTGCGCCTCGAGCCGGAAGAGGAATTCGCGGGCGCCGATCTGAGCATCCACAAGATCACCTCGACGCCCGATCGCGAGGTCAGCTGGTAAGCGCGTTTGCCATGTCGGTTCCGCGGCAGACGAACCCGGCCTCGTGCCGGGTTTTTCTTGTTCATCCGCAGATAAGGACGACGTCGGTGTGTCGCCACTGCGACTCGGGGCGGACCCGCATCAACTCCCGCACGCCTGGATCAGGAACTGGCGCAATGCTTCGGCCGGCCCGGCGAGCGCGACGTCCTTGCGCCAGATCAGGCCGACTTCGAGATGCGGCACCGCCCCGAGGATGGGGCGCGCTTCGATCTTTTTGCCTTCGAGCGACCACGGCCGATACACCATGTCGCTGAGTATGGTGACGCCGAAACCGTGCGCCACCAGCCCGCGCAGCGCTTCCATGACGTTGGTGCGAAAGGCGACGTTCGGCTCGATGCCGTTGTCGACCCAGTAGCGCCGGTTCGACTCCTCGCCGTCGTCGACAGTCAGCAAAATATAGGGATGGGGCGCGATGTCTTCGAGCGACGGGTAGGGCGTTTCGAGCACCGGATGGCCGGTCGCCGCCCACAACTGCCGGCGCGAGCGCATCAATACGTGGTGGCCGAACTGGCTGCGGTCATCTACATTGGAGAGAATAACCACGCCAAGTTCGAGCTCGCCGGTCGCGACTGCGGATTCCACATCGCGTAGTGCCATGTCGTGCAGATCAAGGTCGACATCGGGATAGTTGGCGCGAAAGCGGGCGAGCAGAGGCGGCAGGAAGTAGCCGAGCACGGTGTAGCTGGCGGCGATGTGGATGCTGCCAGTCAGATTGTTGCTGCGAAAGCGCGGCTGACGCAGCGCGTCCCGCAGCGTGTCGAGGACATTGCGCGCATGCTGGTAGAAGTTGTGGCCTTCGGCGGTGAGGGCAACGCCATGCGGCTGACGGTCGAAGAGCTTGACGTCGAGCCGCGCTTCAAGCAAAAGGATGGCATTGGTGATCGCCGACTGGGTGACGAACATCTTTGCGGCCGCCATCGAAAACTGTCCCGTTTCGGCGGCGGCACAGAAATAGCGCAACTGACGCAATGTGACTTCGCTTGACATTTATTTAATTAATACCGGAACTCTTAATTTGTGATTTTACGATAACTCAATCCTTGCCTATCATCCACTCAAACCTGGATTACCTGAGGAGAGACGCAATGAATGCACCCCAGAAGGCTGCAGAAAACGACGCCCTGCGCGAAGTTTCCCTGAACGATAAATACACGCTGCCGACCGGCCGCGTCTTCCTCAACGGCACCCAGGCGCTGGTGCGCCTCACGCTCATGCAGCATGCCCGCGACGCCCACGCCGGACTCAATACGGCAGGTTTCGTCACCGGCTACCGCGGCTCGCCGTTGGGCAATGTCGATTTCGAATTTGCGCGTGCGAAAAAGGTGCTCGATCCGGCGCACATCCACTTCCAGCCCGGCGTGAACGAAGATCTTGCCGCCACGGCCGTTTGGGGTTCGCAGCAGGTCAATCTCGATCCGAAGGCCAAGTACGACGGCGTCTTCTCGATGTGGTACGGCAAGGGCCCGGGCGTCGATCGCACGGGTGACGTATTCCGTCATGCCAACGCGGCCGGCACTTCGCCGCATGGTGGCGTGCTGGCGATTGCGGGTGACGACCACGCGGCCAAGTCGTCCACGCTGCCGCACCAGACGGAACACGTATTCAAGGCCGTGATGATGCCGGTGCTGGCGCCCGCCAACATCCAGGAATATCTGGACATGGGCCTGCACGGCTTCGCCATGTCGCGTTACTCGGGTTGCTGGGTGGCCTTCAAGGCGCTGGCCGACACGGTCGAGACCTCGGCTTCGGTCAACATCGACCCGTTCGCCGTCGACATCCAGATCCCGACCGATTTCCCGATTCCGGCTGACGGTCTGAATATCCGCTGGCCCGATCCCCCCTTGGTGCAAGAGAAGCGGCTGCTCCATCAAAAGCTGTATGCCGCGCTGGCCTACTGCCGCGCCAACGGCCTCGACAAGGTGGTGATCGACAGCCCGCAGCCCAAGCTGGGCATCGTCACCTGCGGCAAGAGCTATCTCGACGTGCGCCAGGCCTTTGACGATCTGGGTATCGACGAAGAACTGGCCGCCAAGATCGGCATCCGCCTCTACAAGGTCGGCATGGTGTGGCCGCTGGAAGCCGAAGGGGTGCGCGAATTCGCCGAAGGCCTCGACGAAATTCTGGTGATTGAAGAAAAGCGCCAGCTGCTCGAATACCAGCTCAAGGAACAACTGTATAACTGGCGCGAAGACGTGCGTCCGCGCGTCATCGGCAAGTTCGACGAGAAGGGCGAATGGGCGCTGCCGCACGCCGAATGGCTGCTGCCGGCCGCCGGCGAGCTGACCCCGGCGATGATCGCCCGCGTGATCGTGGCGCGCATTGCGCCGTACTACACCTCCGATCGCGTCAAGGCGCGCCTGGCCTTCCTCGAAGCCAAGGAAGCCGCGCTCGCTGCACCCACCAAAACCATCGCGCGCACCCCGCACTACTGTTCCGGCTGCCCGCACAACACTTCCACCAAGGTGCCCGAAGGGTCCAAGGCGCTGGCTGGTATCGGCTGCCACTACATGGCCACCTGGCTGTCGCCGGAAGCGACGCAGACCTTCTGCCAGATGGGTGGTGAAGGCGTGCCCTGGGTCGGCCAGGCGCCTTTCACCGATACGCGCCACGTGTTCGCCAACCTCGGCGATGGCACCTATTTCCACTCCGGTCTGCTGGCCATTCGCCAGTCGGTCGCGGCGGGGGTGAACATCACCTACAAGATTCTCTACAACGACGCCGTCGCCATGACCGGCGGTCAGCCGCACGACGGCCCGCTGTCGGTGCCGATCATCGCCCGCCAACTGGCGGCCGAAGGCATTCACAACATCGTCGTGGTTACCGACGAGCCGGAAAAGTATTCGGGCGATTCGGGTCTGGCGCACGGTATTCCGGTGCTTCACCGCAACGAACTCGATGCCGTGCAGCGCGAGCTGCGCGAGGTCAAGGGCGTCACCGCGATTATCTACGATCAGACGTGTGCGGCCGAAAAGCGCCGCCGGCGCAAGCGTGGCACTTTCCCCGATCCGGCCAAGCGCGTGGTCATCAACGATCTGGTGTGTGAAGGCTGTGGCGATTGCAGCGACAAGTCGAACTGTATGTCGGTGGTGCCGGTCGAGACCGAATACGGCCTCAAGCGCGGCATCGACCAGTCTTCATGCAACAAGGACTACTCGTGTGTGAACGGCTTCTGCCCGAGCTTCGTTACCATCGAAGGCGGCAAGCTGCGCAAGGGCACGGCAAGTACGGCCGAGACACTGTTCGACAATTTGGCGACGCCGCAACTGCCGCCGAGTGCGGCGCCGTGGAGCATTCTGGTGACCGGTGTCGGCGGCACCGGCGTGGTCACCATCGGCGCCTTGCTGGGCATGGCCGCCCACCTCGAAGGCAAGGGCGTGTCGATTCTCGATATGGCCGGCCTGGCGCAGAAGGGCGGCGCGGTGTGGTCGCATGTGCGGATTGCCGACACGCCGGAGCACCTGTATGCCACGCGTATCGCCGCCGGCGAGGCCAATGCGGTCATCGGTTGTGACCTGGTGGTGGCGGCAAGCGACGAGTCGATCGCGAAGATGCGCGGCGATCACACCCGCGCGGTGATCAACAGCGAGATGGGCGTGACCAGCGACTTCGTGCGCGGCGTGG
>CBDTZF010000104.1:0-8254 GCA_965364825.1 uncultured Rhodocyclaceae bacterium
CGGCCTGCCCGCCCGGCACGTACAGGCCGACACGGTCGAGCGGCGTCACGATTTGCCCAAGGCGCGTGCCGTCGAGTTCGGTGAATTCCCAGCTCTGCGCGAGTTGGTGCGTGTGATAGCTCTCAACCCGCTCCGCCGCCACTTTAAGCGCGGCACGCTGCGCATTGGGCAGCGCAGCCAGCGCGTCGTCGAGCGCCTGTTGCGGCAATTCCAGCGCCGCCATGTCGGACGCATCGAGCCGGTCGAAACGACGGGTGTATTCCAGCACGGCTTCATCGCCGCGGGAACGCACGGCGGCAAGAATGTCGGTGACCGCCTGTTCGATGGCATGGTCGGCGCCGCTCTCGAACGACAGCAAGGCGTCGAGTGCCGGCAAGAAATCCGGCGCGGAAGAATCCAGCCGGCGGATAAGCGTTTCGGTCATGGTGAGTACTCGGTCGAGATCGCTCCGGCAAAGGCATCGATGAGCGGCTGCAGCAACTCGCGCTTGATCTTGAGCGCTGCCTGATTGACCACCAGCCGCGCGCTGATGTCCAGGATGTCTTCGACCGCTTCAAGATTGTTGGCGCGTAGAGTGCCGCCTGAGGACACCAAATCCACAATCGCCTGCGACAGGCCAACCAGCGGCGCAAGTTCCATCGAGCCGTAGAGCTTGATCAGATCGACATGCACGCCTTTCGCCGCGAAATGGGCGCGCGCTGCCTTGAGATATTTGGTCGCCACGCGGATGCGTCCGCCGGGCCGAGTGGCGGCTGCATAATCGAAACCGTTCGGCACCGCCACGCACAGCCGGCAGCGCGCGATATTCAGATCGAGCGGCTGGTAGAGCCCGGCGCCGCCGTGCTCTACCAGCACGTCCTTGCCGGCAATGCCCAGATCCGCGGCCCCATATTGCACATAGGTCGGTGTGTCCGAGGCGCGCACGATGACCAGCCGCACGTCCGCGCGATTGGTGCCGATGATCAGCTTGCGGGACGTTTCAGGGTCGTCGGTCGGCTCGATGCCGGCCGCCGCCAACAGCGGCAGCGTCTCTTCGAAGATGCGCCCCTTCGACAGGGCAATCGTGATGCCGGACACAGGGGTTCCTCAGCAAAGATCGAGAACGGGATTCTACCGGAGTGACATCACGAGACGCGCCGCACCTGTGCGCCCAGCGCGGTGAGCTTCTGTTCGAGATGCTCGTAGCCGCGGTCGAGATGGTAAATGCGTTCCACCACGGTTTCGCCTTCGGCCACCAACCCGGCGATGATCAGGCCGGCCGAGGCGCGCAGGTCAGTCGCCATCACGGTCGCTCCCTCCAGCGTGGCCACGCCGGTAACCACCGCCGTGTTGGCATCGATCTGGATGTCGGCGCCGAGGCGCTGCAGCTCGACGGCGTGCATGAAGCGGTTCTCGAAAATCGTCTCGCGAATCACCGCCGTTCCTTGGGCGACGCAGTTGATCGCCATGAATTGCGCCTGCATGTCGGTGGGAAAGGCGGGATATGGCGCCGTGCGGACATTGACCGCGGTCAGGCGCTGCGGCGCACGCAATCGGATGGTGTCGCGCTCGAGATCGATTTCGCATCCGGCGTCGAGCAGTTTGTCGATCACCACATCGAGATAAGCGGAGGAAGTGCCGGTGAGCCGGATATCGCCGCCGGTCGCGGCCGCCGCGCACAGATAAGTGCCGGTTTCGATGCGATCCGGCATGATGCGGTGCGTCGCGCCGTGCAGTGCGGGTACGCCCTGAATGCGGATCACGTCGGTGCCGGCACCGGAAATGCGCGCTCCCATGGCGACCAGACACTTCGCCAGATCGACCACTTCGGGCTCGCGCGCCGCATTTTCGATGATCGTCTCACCGTCGGCGAGACAGGCCGCCATCATCAGATTTTCGGTGCCGGTCACGGTCACCATGTCGGTGAACAGGTGCGCGCCTTTGAGGCGCGGCGATTCGGCCTGGATGTAGCCATGCTCGACACGAATCTTCGCGCCCATCGCCTGCAGCCCCTTGATGTGCTGGTCGACCGGCCGCGCGCCGATGGCACAGCCGCCCGGCAGACTGACCCGCGCCTCGCTGCAGCGGGCGACCAGCGGGCCGAGCACGAGAATTGCCGCGCGCATCGTCTTGACGCGCTCGTAGGGGGCAACCGGGTTGTTCAGCCCGCTGGCATCGAGGGTCACTTCACCGGCGGCCTCGTCGCGCGTCACGCGCACGCCCATCTGTTCGATCAAGGCCAGCAGGGTACGGATGTCCTGCAACTGCGGCACATTGGTGAAGGTCACCGCCTCTTTGGTGAGCAACGCCGCGCACAGCAGCGGCAGCGCGGCATTTTTGGCGCCAGAGATGCGGGCCTCGCCATCGAGGCGGACGCCGCCGGTGATCGACAATTTATCCATCGCCGCTTACAGCCCGAGTTCGCCACGCGCAGTGGCCCATTTTTCCGGGGTGAAGGTCTGCAGTTGCAGCGCGTGGATCTCGTTGCCCATCAGCGCGCCAAGCGTGGCATAGACTGCCTGGTGCTGGCGCACTTTGGGTTTGCCTTCAAACTCGGTGCTCACCACGATGCCGGAGAAGTGCACGCCGTCCTCACCCTGGATTTGAATGAACTCACAGGGCAGCCCCTGCGACACCAGACGTTCAATTTCGGAAGCTTCAAACATTCGACTGATTCCTGAAGTAGCCGGTTGGTCGGCGATTAAAAACGCGCTGTCAGGCGCGCAATTTGTAGCCGCGCGCCAGCATATTGAGGGTGAGCGCGGCAAGCACCAGCATCGACACCGCGACGACACCCAGACTGGTCCACGGCGACACATCCGACTGTCCAAAAAAACCGTAGCGGAATCCGTCGATCATGTAGAAAAACGGATTCAGGTGGGTGATCTTCTGCCAAATTTCCGGCAACGAATGAATCGAGTAAAACACACCCGAGAGCATCGTCAGCGGCATGATTAGAAAGTGCTGGAACGCCGCCATCTGGTCAAATTTGTCGGCCCAGATACCTGCAATGATACCCAAGGACGCCAGAATCGCCCCGCCCATGACGGCAAACGCCACCACCCACAAGGGTGAGACCAGCGCCAACGTGGCGAACGGCAAGGATGCGAGCAACACGCCGAGGCCGACGAACACGCCGCGCGCCGTGGCCGCAAGCACGTAGGCGGCGTAGAACTCGAGATAGCCGATCGGCGTCAACAACACGAACACGATATTGCCCGTCACCTTGCTCTGCACCAGCGACGAGGAGGTATTGGCGAACGCATTCTGTAATACCGACATCATCACCAGCCCAGGCACCAGAAAGGCAACATAGGGCACCTCGACGAACACCTTCGCATGACGGTCGAGCACATGCGAAAAGATCATCAGGTAAAGCACGGAGGAGAGCACCGGTGCGCCGACGGTCTGGAACCCGACTTTCCAGAACCGCAGGACTTCCTTGTAAAACAAAGTCTTGAAGCCGGCCCAGCGGCTTGCATCACGCATCATTCATCACGCCGACAAAGACCTTTTCGAGATCCGGTTCACCCAACACGAGTTCATCGACCTGCCCGCCGGTCAGACGGATGCGCGCCAGCAGTTCTTCGACTTCGCCGTAGCCGTCGAAAGGAATTTCCACCCAGCCATTATCGACGGCGCGTGCGCCGGGCAGGAAATCGAGCCCGATCGGCGCCGCCAGGCGCACGTGCAACACATGCGCATTGAAACGCCGGATCAGGTTGGCGGTGGTGTCGAGCGCCACGACTCGCCCCGCCTTGAGCATGGCGATGCGCTGACACAAGGCCTGGGCTTCTTCGAGATAGTGGGTGGTCAGCACGATGGTGTGACCGGCCTCGTTGAGCTGGCGGATGAACTGCCACAAGCCCTGACGCAACTCCACGTCGACCCCCGCCGTCGGCTCGTCGAGCACGATCACCGGTGGTCGGTGCACCAGCGCCTGCGCTACCAGCACGCGGCGCTTCATGCCGCCCGAAAGCATGCGCATGTTGGCGTCCGCCTTGGTGGTCAGGTCGAGATGCTCGAGGATCTCGTCGATCCAGACGTCATTCTTCGCGAGGCCGAAATAGCCCGACTGAAGACGCAGAGCCTCGCGCACCGAAAAAAAAGGATCGAACACCAGTTCCTGCGGCACCACACCCAAGCGCTGGCGCGCCGCCCGGTAGTCGGTCACGACGTCGTGACCCATCACCGCAAGCGAGCCTTCGTCGGCACGTGTGAGGCCGGCGAGCGCCGAGATGAGCGTCGTTTTGCCGGCGCCGTTGGGGCCAAGCAGACCGAAGAATTCGCCCTGCGCAATCTCGAGATCGATACCCGCCAAGGCGTGCAGGGCACCGTAGCGCTTGGTCACGCCGCGGATGTCGATCGCCGGCACAGGGCTCATGCGGTCACGGCGGCGGGAATCAGGTCCTCGACGTTGTAGAGCGCGGCGAGGCTCTTCAGCCCCTCGGGCATGCCAGTCACGCGCAGCGCGGCGTTGCGCGCCTTGGCCACGCGGCACAGGTCGATCAACAGCGCCAGCGCAGCCGAGTCGGCCTGGGTCACGCCCGACAGGTCGATCGTCGTTTCGCCGCGTACGCTGGCATGCGCCGCTTCACGCAGCGCGCCGACCGTATCGAGCGTCAGTGCGCCGCTCGGGCGCCAGGTGGCCGCGCCATTGGTGCGATCGCTCACTCCACCTTGTCCTTGAGGTGGGTGTTCTTTTCTTCCAGCGAAGCAATCAGGCCGTCGATACCGCTGTTGCGAACTTCATTGGCGAAGGAGCTGCGATAGTTGGTGACCAGACTGACACCCGCGACCACGACGTCATAGACCTTCCATTCGTCGCCCTGCTTTTCCAGGGAATAGTCGATCGACACCGGTCGCGCGCCGGGTTGGCGAACCTCCGTGCGCACCGTCACGTCGGTATCGCCTTCCACCGCGCGCAAGGGCTTGTAGTCGACCCTCTGATCGCGGTAGGTGGTGAGCGCATTCGAGTAGGTACGTACCAGCAAGGTCGTAAACTCGGACACCAGCTTCTCCTGCTGTTCTTTCGACGCCTGGCGCCAGTCGCGGCCCACCGCCAGCGAGGTCATGGCGCGGAAGTCGAAATGCGGCAGCACTTTGTTTTCCACCAGGTCCACCGCGGCACGACTGTCACCGGCCTGGATGGCCTTGTCGGCGCGCACGATGTCGAGCACCTCGGTGGTGACCTCCTTGACCAGGGCGTCGGGCGTCATCGCAGCCTGCGCCACGATGCTTGACCCAATCAGCATGGCCGCCAAGGCCAGTCCACGAATTGTCTTGATCATCTCTCTGTCCTTTCTAGTCTGTTATTGCTGTTCGGCGATGCGGCCGGGCGCTGTCGCCACGAGTGTCAGCGCCATGCTACCGGCGGCCACTCCATCGGCTTCGACCTGCGCCAGGCTTCGGGGTTGCAAGGGGTCGGCCTGCGAATCGTCGAAGCGCTCGCGCGGCGGGTTGCCATCGAAAATTTCGTAGCGGCGCTGCTGCAGATAAAAATCGCGTATGTAGCCATACTTGTCGAGGCTACCCTCGTCGACCGCGCGGTCGGCGCCGAGCAGCGTCGCGCGTATGTGCACCACGCGCAGTGCGGAGAGCGAATTGCGCGCCGCCACAGCCTCGGGCCGCCAGGCGTTGGTGCCATAAAGATCGAACGGCAGCGCCACCGTGCTGCGGATCGTCTTCGGTCCGAAGAACGGCACCACGAAATAAGGCCCGCTCGACGCGCCCCACACCGCAAAGGTCTGGCCGAGGTCTTCATCGTGCCTTTCAATGCCCATTTCCGTGGCGATATCGAATACGCCGAAGATGCCGACCGTGGTGTTGATCAGCACGCGTGCAGCGTCGGTGGCACCTTCGCCACCTTTGCCTTGCAGCAGGTTATTGATGCTGGTCCAGACATCGCCCAGATTGCCGAAGAAGTTGCCCACGCCGACCTTCACCGGCAGCGGCGTGGCCTTGTCGTAGCCCGTGGCGAGCGGCTTGAGCACCGCCTTGTCGAGATTCTCGTTGAACGAAAATATGGCGCGGTTGTAGCCCTCCCACGGATCGTCCGGGTGGGGACTGCGTTGTGTCGTCGCGCAACCGCCGAGGGTCAGCGCCGAGATCACGGCAAGCGTGACGATCCTGAAATGTGTCTTTGCGCGCATCGGGTTATTGGCCTGTTGTTGTCGCTGGATTTTGTTGCGAGCCGTCGGCCGCCTTGCTGAACAGGAATTGGCCGATCAGCTTCTCCAGAACGACCGCAGATTGCGTCAACTTGAGCGTGTCGCCAGCTTTGAGGTTTTGTTCGGCACCGCCCGGCTCGAGGCCGACATACTGTTCGCCGAGCAAACCGGAGGTGAGAATTTCGCCGATGGTGTCACGCGGGAAGCTGTAGTGCGAATTGATCGCCATTTTCACCAGCGCCTCGAAGCGCTGGCTGTCATAACTGATGTCGGTCACCCGGCCGACCACCACCCCCGCCACCTTGACCGGCGCGCGCGGCTTGAGGCCGCCGATATTCTGGAAACGCGCTTCAATTTGGTAGGACTCGGAAAAACTCGCTGCCGACAGATTGCCCACCTTGAGCGCGAGAAACATCAGCGCCGCAGCGCCAATCAAAACAAACAGGCCGACCCACAGGTCGAGTGTCGTACGGCTCATGATTAGCCCCGGAACATAAAAGATGTGAGCACGAAATCCAACGCCAGTATGGCCAGCGCGGAAGTCACCACAGTGCGGGTGATGGCCCGCGAAACACCCTCGGCGGTCGGTTCGCTATCGTAGCCCTCGAACACCGCGATGAGCGAAACGGCCACCCCGAACACCACGCTCTTGATCACCCCGTTGAGGATGTCATAGCGAAAATCGACGGCGGCCTGCATTTGCGACCAGAAAGCGCCGTCATCGACGCCGATGAACTGCACGCCGACCAGCCAGCCGCCGAGCACGCCCATGGCAGAGAACAGCGCCGCGAGCAGCGGCATGGAAATCACGCCCCCCCAGAAACGCGGCGCGGCCACACGGGCAATCGGGTTGACCGCCATCATGTCCATCGCCTTGAGCTGCTCTGTGGTTTTCATCAGGCCGATTTCAGCGGTCACCGCCGTGCCGGCGCGGCTGGCGAAGAGCAAGCCCGCCACCACCGGACCAAGTTCACGCGTCAGCGACAGCGCCACCAATACGCCGAGAGCCTCGCTCGAACCATAACGCTGCAGCGTTTCATACCCCTGCAACCCAAGCACCATGCCGACAAACAATCCCGAAACCATGATGATCAACAGCGACAGCACGCCGCTGAAATAAATCTCGCGGATGGTCAGATGAATCCGGCGCAAGGACTGCCCGGAGTAGCGCAGCAACAGAAACAGGAAATGCACGGTGAATCCCAACCGCCACACGCCGTTGATCGTCATTGCACCGATACGCCGGATCATGATGCGTGCGCTGCCATCAAGTCGTCGGCAATCGGTACGGCCGCCACATGGAACGGCACCGGGCCGTCGGCCTCGGCGTTTACGAACTGATACACAAAGGGATCCTTCGAGGCGCGAATTTCGTCGGGCGTGCCCTGCGCGACAATCTTTCCATCGGAAACGAAATAAATGTAATCCACGATTGCCAACGATTCGTGCACATCGTGCGTGACCACAATCGACGCTGCGCCGAGCGCGTCGTTGAGGCGGCGCACGATCTGTCCGACCACGCCGAGCGAGATCGGATCGAGACCGGCAAAGGGTTCGTCATACATGATCAGCATCGGGTCGAGCGCCACCGCGCGCGCCAGCGCCACCCTGCGCGCCATGCCGCCGGACAGTTCGGCCGGCATGCGATCGTAGGCACCGCGCAGACCGACCGCCTGCAACTTCATCAACACCAGATCACGGATCAAGGCTTCGGGCAGATCGGTGTGCTCGCGCAGCGGGAATGCCACGTTCTCGAAAACCGTTAGATCGGTAAACAAGGCACCGAACTGGAACAGCATACCCATGCGGCGGCGCAGCGCATACATGGCACTCGTATCGAGATTTTTCAGCGCCTTGCCGGCCACGCGGACGTCGCCGCCCGCGGCGCGCAACTGCCCGCCGATGAGCCGCAGCAGTGTGGTTTTTCCGCTACCGCTACCACCCATGATGGCCACCACCTGCCCCGCACGCACACTCAGATCGATGCCGCTCAGAATCTCGCGATCACCGTAGGCAAAGCGCACGCCGCGCAATTCGACCAGCGCTTCCCTTGAGTCCTGCGGGTTCGTCCGCTCCTGCTGCTCGCTCACACCCTTCCCCACGCC
>CBDTZF010000105.1:0-8237 GCA_965364825.1 uncultured Rhodocyclaceae bacterium
CCTGCGTGGGTAGCGCGGCAGGCGGCACGAAAGGATCGTTGCGTGCGTTGAGCAGCAGCGTGGGCGTGTGCACCGTGTTGAGCCAGGGACGGCTCGAGGCGCGTCGCCAGTAGTCGAGCACACCATCGAAACCATGCACCGGCGCGGTGAATGCGTCGTCGAAGGCGTACAGCGTCGTTGCGCTGCGGATACGTTCGACATCGAGCGGCGCGGTGTGCGTTGCGACTTTCTCCAGCGCCTTGGTTTTGAGCGTGCGCAGGAAGCGGGCGGAGTAGAGGCGGTTAAAACCTGTATCCAGCGCGCGGCCGGAGATTTCAAGATCGAGCGGTGGGCAGACCGCTGCCGCGGCGACAATGTGATTGCTCGCCGGCTGGCCTTTCTCACCCAGCCATTTGAGCAGCGCATTGCCCCCCAGCGAGACGCCGGCCGCATAGACAGGCGCCGGGTGATGGCGCGCCGCAACACGCGCCAGAATCCAGTCGATTTCCGCGCTGTCACCCGAGTGATACGCGCGCAGCAGACGATTCGGCGTGCCCGAACAACCACGGAAATTGGGCACGACACCATTCCAGCCGACGGCGTCGAACGCCTGCATGGTGGCGCGGGCATAGTGCGAGCTGCTGCAGCCTTCAAGACCGTGGAAGAGAACGAGCAGCGGCGCGCCGGGGCGGTGTGGCAACCAGTCGGTGTCGATGAAGTCGCCGTCGGGGGTATCCCAGCGCTCACGTGTGTAGGCCGGCACCGCGGGGGCGCGGGCGACCGGCCAGATGGTCTGCAGGTGTCCCCCGGGCAGCCAGGCCGGCGCATGGTAGGGCAACTGCATCAGCGATCAGTGAACGACGCGGGAGGCGCCATTGCTGTCAGCGTCGTCTCGCGGCGGGGTGGGTGAGGCGTGATGCGCGACCATGCGCCACCCCACCGCGCCGCGCATGAATACATTGGTGGCGACGATCGGCGAATGCAATTCGTCATCACCGTCCACCTGCATGTGCTGCAACACGTTGTGAATGGCAATCATCGTTCCGCCGGCGGCGACTTGCTGCGACACGCTGACATGAAAGCGCGTGCCGCTTTCGAACAACTGCTGCCAGGCGTGACGCACGGCGGCGAGACCGACGACGCGTGGTGCGCCGGGGTGCACGCACACCACTTCTTCCTCTTCCGACCAGACTGTCATCATGGCGTCGAGATCGGCGCGCACGAGGGCGTCATAGAAGGCGTCTTCCGCCTCTTGCGGCGTGGTGAAGGTCAGCGGAGTCACGATGCGCGCGAGTGCCATTACAGGTCGGCGACGGGGCGCATCAATGATGACCGCTGGGACGCTCGCCCGAGAATACGTAATGCGCGCCGCAATAGGGACACATCACCTTGCCTTCGGTCAGTACGTCGAGGAACACACGTGGGTGGCGTGCCCACAGCGGCGCGCCGGGTTGCGGGCAGTGCAAGGGCAGGTCCTTGGCGGTGATTTCGATGGGTTGCGTCTTGTCCTGATTTTCGGCCATGAGGTGATCTCGCGTGTCAGATGTAAGCAAGCCAGTGGTCGTACTGATCCGCGCGTCCGTTGACGACGTCGAAGAAGCGCGACTGGATTTTTTCGGTGATCGGGCCACGTTTGCCTTCGCCGATGACGCGCCGGTCGAGTTCGCGGATCGGTGTTACTTCCGCCGCCGTGCCGGTGAAGAAGGCTTCGTCGCAGATGTAGATATCGTCACGCGTCAGGCGGCGCGACTGGACTTCAAGACCGAATTCGCGTGCGATCTGGATGACCGAGTCGCGCGTGATGCCGGTGAGTGCGGAGGCGATCTCCGGCTCGTAGATTTTTCCGTCCTTGATAACGAACAGGTTTTCCCCGGCGCCCTCCGCGACAAAGCCGCTTACGTCGAGCAGCAGCGCTTCATCGTAGCCCTCGTCGATTGCTTCGCGATTGGCAAGAATCGAGTTGGCGTAGGTGCTGGCGACCTTGGCGCGTGGCATGGTGGCGTTCACGTGAGCGCGCACGTAGGACGATGTCTTGACGCGGATGCCCTTCTCAAGCCCTTCTTCCCCCAGGTAGGCGCCCCACGGCCACGCCGCAACGGCCACGTGCACGTTCATGCCCTTGGTGGAAATGCCCATTTTTTCCGAACCATAGAAGGCGATCGGGCGCAGATAACAGGATTCGAGCTTGTTGGCGCGCACCACCTCGAGCTGCGCTTCCATCAGTTGATCGATCGAATACGGCAGCGTCATGTGATAGATCTTGCCGGAGTTGATCAGCCGTTGGGTGTGTTCGCGCAGACGGAAAATGGCCGTGCCTTTGACCGTGTTGTAAGCGCGTACGCCCTCGAAAACCGACAAGCCGTAATGCAGCGAGTGGGTGAGCACGTGCGTGGTGGCGTCGCGCCACGGCACCATTTTTCCGTCGTACCAGATGAATCCGTCGCGATCCGCCATGGACATAAATAAGAACTCCCGCAAATAATCGTTGTGTTTCGCGCCCTCGACAGCCCGGTGCGCCAAATCGCTCAATTCTAGCGCAAGTATAATGCGCTTGACGGCTCGATCGATGCTTCAGCAGGCGTGTCGTGCCGACGACAAGAACGCGGTGGTACAGCGTCCGGGCAGGCTAGAATCGTATATTTGATGGAATCAGGTGCCAATGGGACGCCCCTGGAAACCCAATGTGACCGTGGCCGCCGTGGTGGCGCGCGATGACCGCTTTCTGCTGGTGGAAGAAGAGACCTTGGACGGCCTGCGTTTCAACCAGCCGGCAGGTCATCTCGAACCCTCCGAATCGCTGGTCGAGGCGGCGGCGCGTGAGACGCTCGAAGAGACGGCGCATCCGTTTTCACCTGGCTGGCTGATTGGCATTTATCAGTGGTCTCGGCCCGACGGCGAGATTACCTACCTGCGCTTTTGCTTTGGCGGCGTGGCGGGCGAGTGTATCGCCGGTCAGCCTCTCGATGCCGGAATCGTACGCGCCGTATGGATGACTCGCGACGAGATCGTCGCCTGTCGGTCGCGCCATCGCAGTCCGTTGGTGTTGCAGTGCGTAGATGACTACCTGAGCGGTCGGCGCGCGCCGCTCGATTTGCTGCGGCACTACGACACGTGATCCTGAAAACGGCAGTTCACCGCTTGTCGGTATTGGTAAGTTATTGTGGGTATTGAATATTTTTCCTTCTACAGCCTTCGCCCGCTGATGGCCCGCCTCTTGAATGTGCTCTTACTTTCCGGGCTGTGCCTGTCAGTGCAGGCGAGCGCCGGACAGTTCAGCGAGGTGCCGATCTGCTACAACTACGGCTGTCTGTCCGAAGCACGGGTGCGTTTTACCGGCATGCTGCTCGATTACGTAGCCGATCAGCTTGCCGACGCAAGCGACGCGGCGGGTGAGCGGTCGCGCCTCGCACAGGCGGTGGGATGGTTGTACCTTGAAGCCGGACGTCAGTCGCCGATCGATGCGGACCGCGCGGGCGACTATCTGGACGACGGCGTGTTCGGCAAGATGGATTGCATCGATCATGCAACGTCGACAACGCGATTGCTCAAGGTACTCGAAGCGCGCGGTGCGCTCCGATTCCACACCGTCAAGGAACCGCAGCGGCGCACTACGCTGATCATTTTTCAGCATTTTTCCGCGGTGGTTGAAGAGCGCGCCGCCGACGATGCCAGCGCGCCCGGTGCGCAGTACGTCATCGATAGCTGGTTTGGCGAACACGGAGAGCCGGCGGTGGTGTTGCCGTTGGCCGATTGGTTGGATGGAGACGGACCTAATGTCCAGTAAGCAGGACCCGAACGGGATGAAAGTGGTGGTGGGCATGTCGGGCGGCGTCGATTCGTCGGTCGCGGCCATGGTGCTCAAACAGCAGGGCTACGATGTGGTCGGGCTGTTCATGAAGAACTGGGAAGATGATGACGACGACGAATACTGCTCGACGCGGCAGGATCTGGTCGATGTCGCCTCGGTGTGCGATGTACTCGGCATCGACCTGGAGGTAGTCAACTTTTCTGCCCAATACAAGGATCGCGTCTTCGCCGATTTCCTCAAGGAATATGAAGCGGGCCGCACGCCCAATCCCGACGTGCTGTGCAACTCCGAGATCAAGTTTCGCTGTTTTCTGGACCATGCGATGACGCTGGGTGCGGAACGGATCGCCACCGGTCACTACGCGCGGGTGCGTGAGTGGCACAGCGACGGGCGCAGCGAATTCCAGTTGCTCAAGGCCGAGGACGGCACCAAGGATCAGAGCTACTTTCTCTATCGGCTGGATCAGGCACAGCTCGCGCAGACGCTGTTTCCGCTCGGCGAGCTGTACAAGCGCGACGTGCGAAAAATGGCCGAAGCGGCCAGGCTGCATGTCCACGACAAAAAGGATTCGACGGGGATTTGCTTCATTGGCGAGCGACCGTTCCGTGAGTTTCTCAGTCGCTATCTACCGGCCCGGCCGGGCGAGATTCGTGCGCTCGACGACAACCGCATGTTGGGTGCGCATCAAGGGTTGATGTATCACACCATCGGCCAGCGCAAGGGGCTGATGATCGGTGGCATCAAGGGAAATCAGGACGAGGCTGGCGAGCATGACGCCTGGTACGTGGCGGGCAAGGACGTGGCGGCCAACGTGCTGTATGTCGTGCAGGGGCACGAACACCCGGCGCTGCTGCGCGACCGGCTCGAAGCAGTCGATCTGAACTGGATTGCCGGGCGTGATCCGCACACCAATTGGGTGTACACCGCCAAACCCCGCTACCGCACGCCCGATCAGCCGTGCGAAATCGATCGCATTGCCGAGGGCCGAGCGCACATTGCATTTGCCCAGCCACAATGGGCGATTACGTCGGGGCAGAGCGTTGTGGTGTACGAATCGAAGGTATGCCTGGGCGGCGGCATCATCGTGTGATGTCGCCGCCGCGTTGGCCGTTCAGGCCGCGCGAATCTTTGCCGACGGTGACCGGCTGTCCATGCTGCTCCAGCGCAAACGGAAGGCATCGCAGCGTGCAATGAAGGTCTCGGTGCTCGATGGCATGGGCACGCGCGCGCGCACGATGTAAGTCACCAGATCGGTGCCGCGCGAGAGCAGTTCGAGTCCCGCCTCGGCCATGCGCACCTGTGTGCGCGCGGCGCGCGGGGGCAGGTGCGGTTCGAAATGGTCAAGCCGTTCGCCGGCAAAAACGAAAGCCGGCCAGACGTCGAAAATGGCAGAGTCGGTGCGCAAGGTCTCGCACTTCTCGCGCGCGGCCTGCGCGTAGCCACGTACCAGCGGTTCGAGGCCCTCGAACGCTGAATTGCCGGCGAAGGCACCCACGATGGCGTGGGAGATCAGATTGATGTCGCGCATGGTCTGCGCAATCTTGATGTAGCGGCTTTCGTAAAACTGGTCGACGGGGATCGAAAACGCACGAAACGGCTCACCCCATAACTCGTCAATGCCCTCCTCGCCGCTCAGGTGGTTGACGAATTTACCGAGTTCAAGCGCTTGTTGCAGGCAATGGCCGCATTCGCGCATGAGTGGGTTGTCTTGATCGATCTCGACGCCGACGGCCTGTAGCTCGACCACCTTGGTGAAGATATCGGCCGCGCGGTTGAACAACGCGCCGGCCAGCATACAGCCCTTGATTCGACGCAGGCCGGCGTCGGATTCCGCCTCGTAGGCCGCACGTGCCCCTTCCAGGCGCCAGCCGGGAATGTTGATACCGTGTTCGACGTGGTTGAAGAGCCGCCGGGTCAGCGCCCCGATCAGGTTTTTCTTTGCTCTCAGGGTGTCTTCAGGCGGATCGTAGACCTTGATCCAGTAGCCGTCGTAATGCACACGCAGGCGCCCTTCGATGATGCGCCGCGCGCCTTCAGCAGGTTTTTCATCCATACCGGTCACCGGGCCGCACGGGGGCGGAAAAGACAATTTTGAAATTGCATATGAGTGTAGTTCATAAGTTGTATCTGCGCTTCATTTCGCGGGGCGGACTTGACCGCGTCGATAGCGTTTGCGCATTACGTTCAGGCGCCAGATGCCCAGCGTGAGCCCATAGCTCAGAATGGCGGTGCTCACCGCCATCAGCGTCATGCCCAGCAGCAGCGGCTGCCCGATGCCATCAAACCACTGCATCAGTTGGTGTAACCACGAGGCTGAGCCTTCAACCACCGGCGGCTGCGCTGCGTCCAGCGTGGGCCGAACGCCAAGTAAGCGGGTGCCGAGCCGGTAGGCAAAGTAATACATCGGGGCGTAGGTAAACGGGTTGCTGATCAAGGTGCTGAGCGACGCGACCCACAAGTTGGCGCGGAGCGTGAGTGAGACGATGACGGCCGCCGGAATTTGCGCCACCGGGATCATCACGCCGAAGAAGGTCCCAATCGCCACTGCCTTGGCAACCGTGTGGCGATTGAGCCGCCACAGCGAAGGATCGTGCAGGCGCGGCCCGAGCCAGCGCAACAGACGATGCTCCTTGATGCTCTCACGAGTGGGGATAAAGCGTTCTATCATCAATATTCTACGGCCTCACCAAAGCGCAACGGAAACGCTCCGTTGCGCCGGATGCTCAATCCAAATATGGCGTGTGCTCGATGAGAATTCAAGTGTGTAAAACGCGTACAAGCATGGCGTTTTACGCGGCGAGGAGCGCCTCTGCCGGCGGCAATGGGGCCGCGCTGGAAGCAGGATAGTAGCCGAAAACCGGCCCGACAGCGGCCGCAAAACAAAATGCCACTATCACTAAAAGCATAGTAGGGCCTGTTGTCATGTGAAATAGATTGGCGGCGACTCACGCGCCATCGATACCCGGCGCAGCGCCCGTGCGCCGTCAGGCCAGATCGGGCGGCACTACTGCACGCAGCACCGTTTCGGGCGTGCCGAAACGTACCCGGCGAGTGAACCACCACAGCGCGCCTTTCTTGACCGTCCACGGTGTTGCGTGACCGGTGAGCAGCAGCGCCGCCAGCTCGCCGAGCGTCGGCTGGTGGCCGACCACGAGCACTGCGCCGGTTTCGTCCACTCCGCCGATGACGGCGAGTGCGTCTTCGGCGCCACGCGCGGTGCCCAGCGCGTCGACGATCTCCACATCGCGGCTGAAGGCGTTGGCGGTTTGCCGTGTGCGGACCGCTGGACTGCTCATCACACGAAGCTGCTGCGGACCGTGGGTGCCAAGCCAGCGAGCGATGTCGCGCGCCTGGGTGCGACCCCGTTCGCTCAATTCGCGGGCGTGATCGGGTGAGCCGTCAACGGCCTCGGCGTGGCGCCAGAGCAGGATGTGCATGGTTTGACCTCTCAATGTCCAGTCGGATTGCTGCGGCGGGCCTTCCACGGCGCCTTGCACCACAGCGTCGCTTCAATCTCGCTCAGCACACGCCGACGCACGCGGGCGCAATGCGATGCGTGCCAGCCGATCACGAAATGCGCGGCGCCCGTCAATCCAAGTGTGGCATCAGCCCAGTCGAGCATGAGCGTGCGTGCCGTGAGCACATCGTCCAGGTAACCGAGCTGATCCTGCACCTGATGCAGACTGGAAACATAGTGCTTGGCGAGCTTGTCGTCGAGCAAGGGTGCGAAGAATTCAGCCGTGTAGCGGAGTTGCTTGAGGCTGACGCGTAGATCATGCAGATCGACGGGCGTCAGTTCGCGCGCCGCAGCAAAGCGTTTGCGCGCCCGCTTGCGCAGTTTACGCAGCTGTTGGCGGGCGAACGCGGTCAGGTTGACGGACGCGCCGAGCGATTCACCGCCGAGGGCATGCAGGTCGCGCGCCAGCGAGAGCATATGCCAGCCCATATCGGGTTCGGTCAGGAGCGCACGCACGTGTTTGCGCGCGGCGTCACGCCGGGCGATGGCCAGCACTTGCAGATCGTCAAGCAGGCCGGTGCGCATGAGCGGCGCGGGCGTCGCCGGAGGGAGCATGTCGTCCACGATGACATCGAAATCGTGCGCCTCGCGCATCCCGGTGGCGATGTCGCGCAGAATTTCCCGCCAGCGTGCGACCAGCGGGGCGGGCAACGCCGGCGCGAACAGGCGGAAGAGTGAACGCAGGCGGCGCAGCGCGATGCGCAATTGGTGAATGTATTCCGGGTCGTCGTGCTCACACGCCGCGAGGGCGTTGGCCTGCCATTGATGCAGACCGTCATCAGCCAGTGCGAGAAAGGCCTCGAGCGGCGTGTGCCGCGCGTTCAGCGGTGACTTGACGGCGCGCACCGGAGTTTCGGCGGTGTCGGTAAACAGGCGATAGCCGCGCTCGGCCTTGCTGCGATCGGCGGGAATCAGCGGCACATCGGCGGCGAG
>CBDTZF010000106.1:0-8222 GCA_965364825.1 uncultured Rhodocyclaceae bacterium
TGCGCACCGACACCTACCGTGCCTCCGGCGCCGGCGGCCAGCACATCAACAAGACCGACTCTGCGGTGCGCCTCACCCACGAACCGTCCGGCATCGTCGTGCAGTGCCAGAACGACCGCTCGCAACACCGCAACCGCGACGAAGCGTGGAAGATGCTCAAGGCGCGGCTATATGAACTCGAACTGCGCAAACGCCAGAGCGAGCAGCAGGCGGTCGAAGACGCCAAGAGCGACATCGGTTGGGGTCACCAGATTCGCTCCTACGTGCTCGACCAGTCACGCATCAAGGATCTACGCACCAACCTTGAGACGGGCAACACGCAGGCCGTGCTTGACGGCGATCTCGACGCCTTCATCGAAGCGAGCCTCAAGCATAACGTCGGCGAATAGCATTCAGGGTGCAATAAGCGAAGCGCATTGCACCAATCAACCGTCGCACGGTGCAATACGGCTGGCGCCTATTGACACCCTACGCACGCCACCGGCGGCGCGGCCCCATCTTCGGTCGCTTGTGCGAAAATCAAACCGTTGCCGGGCGCGCCGTCGCGGCAGTTCAAGAGCCATCACTTACACGAGCACACCATGTCCGAAAACACGCCCCCGCCCGCCGAGGACAGAAAAACCCTGATCGCCGAGCGCCGCGAAAAACTGCGCGTTTGGCGCGAGGCCGGAGAAGCGTATCCGAACGACTTCCTGCGCGAAAACATCGCCGGCAAACTGGACGAGTTCTACGGCGAAAAAAGCCGCGAGGAACTCGAGGCCACGCCGGTACAGGTGCGCGTCGCCGGGCGCATGATGCTCAAGCGCGTGATGGGCAAAGCGAGCTTCGCGACGATTCAGGATCTGTCGGGCCGCATCCAGTTATATGTGAGTAATCAGGGTGTGGGCGACGACGTGCATGCCGACTTCAAGCATTGGGACATCGGCGACATCGTCGGTGCGGTGGGCACGCTGTTCAAGACGCGCACTGGCGAGCTGTCGATCAATTGCAGCGAAGTCCGCCTGCTGTCGAAGAACCTGCGCCCGTTGCCGGAAAAATTCCACGGCCTTACCGACCAGGAAACGAAATACCGTCAGCGCTATGTCGACCTGATCATGAACGAGGAATCGCGTTTCGTCTTCGTGGCGCGCAGCCGCATGGTGCAATCGCTGCGCAACTACATGATTGAACACGGTTTTCTCGAAGTTGAAACGCCGATGATGCACCCCATTCCAGGCGGCGCCACGGCCCGGCCCTTCACCACCTATCACAACGCGCTCGACATGGATCTGTTTCTGCGCGTGGCGCCGGAGCTGTATCTCAAGCGGCTGGTGGTGGGCGGTTTCGAGAAGGTGTTCGAGGTGAACCGCAATTTCCGCAACGAAGGCCTCAGCCCGCGTCACAACCCCGAATTCACGATGATGGAATTCTATGAGGCATACGCGAATTACCAGACGCTGATGGACTTCACCGAAGGGCTGATCCGCCATGCGGCGCGCGATTCCCTGGGCACCGAGGTGTTCCAGTACCAGGGCCGCGAACTCGACCTGTCGCGGCCCTTCGAGCGCCTCACCATCGTGGACGCGATCCGCAAGCACCACCCCGGCTTTACCGAAGAACAGCTCACCGACGCCGACTGGATTGAGCAGAGAATCAAGGCCTTCGGCGAACCGATCAAACCCGGCGGACTGGGCAGTCTGCAGTTGCAGTTGTTCGAAGCCTGTGCCGAAGCCGAAGTGTGGGCGCCGACCTTCATCGTCGACTATCCGGTCGAAGTCAGCCCGCTGGCGCGCGCCTCCGACACCAATCCGGAGATCACCGAGCGCTTCGAGCTGTTCATCGTCGGGCGTGAAATCGCCAACGGCTTCTCGGAGCTGAACGACCCCGAAGACCAGGCGGCGCGCTTCAAGGCCCAGGTGGCGGCGAAGGAAGCCGGTGACGACGAGGCCATGTACTACGACGCCGATTACCTGCGCGCGCTCGAATACGGCATGCCGCCGACCGGCGGTTGCGGCATCGGCATCGATCGTCTGGTCATGCTGCTCACCGACAGCCCGGCCATCCGCGACGTCATCCTGTTCCCGCAAATGCGCCCTGAAACCACCGACTGATGAAAATCTCGCAGCTGCAAGTGGCCTTCGATCCACTCACCGACCGGCTCATGCTACGCATCGCCTCGCAGGCGCAAGAAGAGTTTCGCATCGCGCTCACGCGGCGGATGGTCAAAGCCGTATGGCCGCATTTGCAACGCATCCTCGAAACTCACCTCGCCGCGCCAGCACCGGCCGACGCAACCGCGGCGCCATCAGAAACGCCCGCGCCGGCAAACGAAGCGCCCGAGCCCCCTGCGCAAAGCAAAACCGGTGCTGACGCCGCAGGGGTGTTCAGCGAACCATTCGAGGACAGCAAACTCACGCTCCCGCTGGGCGCCGAGCCGGTGCTCGCCATGGAGAGCCGGCTGCAGCCGCGCAAAGGCGGCATCTGTCGTGTCATGCTCGGTGAATTGCGTGCTCGCCAGATCATCTTCGACTGCGACCGCGAACTCATGCAGGCGCTGTGCTCAATGATCCGCGCCACCGTCGACAAGGCCCAGTGGAATCTCGATCTCGACGCGCTCGCCAAGCCCGCCGACACTGCCGAGACCGACAGCACAATGGTCAGGAACATTTCCTCGACACTCCATTGATCGTCAAACCCATCGAGCCAGCCGAGCTCGAATTTACGTCCGACGGCACACCGTGGTCGGCCCGCTTCGGCGATGTTTACCATTCGAACGAGGGCGGGCTCGGCCAGAGCCGGCATGTCTTTCTTGGCGGCAACCACTTGCCGGCGCGCTGGCAGCACCGTGAACGCTTCGTCATCGTCGAGACCGGCTTCGGTCTCGGACTCAATTTTCTCGCCACCTGGGCTGCATGGCGCGCCGATCCCGCGCGTTGCGAGCGCCTGCATTTCATCTCGATTGAAAAACATCCCTTGCACGCCGATGATCTGGCGCGTGCGCATGCGCAGTGGCCCGAGCTGAGCGAACTTGCGGCACGCCTGCGCGAGCACTGGCCCGCTCTCACACCGGGCATGCATCGCCTGTGGATGGAGGACGGCCGGGTTGCCCTGACGCTGATTTTTGGTGACGCCTCGCGCGCACTCGCGCAACTCGAAGCGCGCGCCGACGCGTTCTATCTGGACGGCTTTTCACCCGCGCGCAATCCCGAATTGTGGTCGGCACGCCTGTGCCATCAGATCGCCGCGATTGCCAACACAGATGCCACGCTGGCCACCTGGTCGGCGGCCGGAGAAGTGCGTCGGCAGCTTGAATACGCGCGCTGGAGGGTCGAACGCGTGTCCGGCTACGGCGGTAAACGGCACATGCTGCGGGCGCGATTCAGCGGCAAAACGAAGGACGCGCCGCCTCGCCGTGAGCGCGAAGCGATCGTGCTTGGCGCCGGGTTGGCAGGCACCAGCGTCGCACAGCGCCTGGCCGTGCGCGGCTGGTCGGTGCAGCTTGTTGATGGCGGCGCAACACCGGGCAACGGCGCATCGGGCAACCACGCCGGCATCCTGCGGCCACATCCAAGCATTGATGACAACCGTCTCGCGCGCCTCACGCGTGCCGGTCTGCAGGCCGCGCTGCATCATCTCAAGGCGTTGTCAGGCGCTGATCATCCCGTACGCTGGGTCGCCACGGGCGTGCTGCATCTGGCGCGCGATCGGGACCATGAAGCACGCCAGCGCGCCGTTGTCGAAGCGCAACGACCGCCCGCCGACTACCTGCGCTTCGTCGATCAGGCCGAAGCACAAACCATCGCCGGCTGGCCGGTGGCCGCCGGTGGCTGGTGGTTTCCTTCGAGCGGTTGGGTGCAGCCGCCCTCGCTGTGCGCCGCCAATCTCGCCGCGGCAGGCGTCGAGACACGCTTCAACACCGTGATCGAGCGCATCGAAAAACGGGGTGAATACTGGTGGCTGATCGACACGCACGGCGACACGGTCGCAAAAACACGCACACTCATACTCGCCAACGGCGCCGACGTCTGCCGCTTCGCGCAGACCGCGGCGCTTCCCATACGCAGCGCCCGCGGCCAGGTCAGTCACCTGCGTGCGCGCGAGGGCAGTGTGCCCGGGGTGGTGGTGAGCCGGCGGGGTTATGTGACGCCGGCGGTCGACGGCGTGCGCAGCGTCGGCGCGAGTTTCTTGCTTGACGATGGCCCGAAACCGCGCGACCCGGCACTGCGCGATTCGGAGCACGCCGAGAATCTCGCCAAACTCGATGATGCACTCCCCGGATATCGTGCGAGCTTGTGTGAGGGCAACGCCGCCGGCCGTGTCGGTTTCCGTCCCGTGTCACTGGATCGACTACCGATCGTGGGTGCCGTGGCGCAACCCGGGACACCACCACCGGACGCCTATCTATCAGCCATTGCGCGTCAGCCCGGCCTGTTCGTGGTGTCAGGATTCGGCGCGCGTGGCCTGGTGTGGTCGACACTCGTTGCCGAAACTCTTGCGAGCAAACTGGATGGCGACCCGCTGCCGCTGGAGCGTGATCTGTGCGACGCTATCGACCCGGCGCGTTTCCTGCTCAGAAATGCTCGCCGGGCCGTAGGCGTCGACGACGAAGATCATTTGTAAGCCTTTTTTGCCACCGTCAGCGTGACATGCCGTAGCGCGTTATATGCTCATGACAAACTCTGTGGAGCGCTCACCCATGCGCAAATCTCTTCACCCGATGCACTGGCTGGCCGCTGGCGCAGTCACGATCTTCTGCCTCACCGGCACCGCAGCGTTTCTTGGCTGGTTGCCAGGCAGCGCAGCAAACACGCCCGAACACGTGGTTGCGACAGCCGACGATGTTGCGCCAGGCGAGGTCGCCGAGCCAGCGACTGCAGTCGAACCAGAACCCGCCCCGGCCAAACCGGTCGTCGTCGAAAAACCCCGGGCGCCGACAATCGCACCACCTAGAATCGTCACCGCGCCGGTCGCCGCGCCGCAAGCGGTACGCGCGATGTGCGCCGACTGCGGCACCGTGGTGAACATTGAGAACGTGCAACAGCGGGCAAAGGCCAGCGGCGTGGGCGCGGTCGCGGGCGGCGTGGTGGGCGGCGTTCTGGGCAACCAGGTCGGCAAGGGAAAGGGACGCGACCTGGCGACCATCGCCGGCGCGGTGATCGGCGGCGTGGCGGGTCACAACGTGGAACGCAACATCACCACCCCGCGCACCCGCTATCGCACTACGGTGGAACTGGACAACGGGCAGATGCACAGCTTTACCCAGGACGAGCCGCCGATGTGGAGCGTCGGCGATGTCATCGTAGTGCCAGACACGGTGCCGAGCGCCCCCGCGGCAAGCCGTGGCATTTATGAGGAAGATCGCGCGCGCTTCTGACCGGATGCGCCAGCCGTCGCACGTGCGACGGCTGGCGCAAAAGCCGGATTACGAAGCGTGGGTGCGGTAGATCGTCAATCGGCCGGGCAGGCCTCTGCCCGGTCCGTGACGTCTTGATCGCCGTCGGGTGCGGCAAACGCTTTCTTGAACGTAAATGCCGTCCCGGTTGGCCCATGCGCACGCAGGTGAGCTAATTTGCGTTCCGCTTCTTCGACAGTGGGCAAGTGGCCCGCCGGCACCCACCACAAAACCATGTATGCCTCACGGAATTTTTCGAACCACTCCTTCTTCCTGCGCATGACCTCGACATGTGCCGTGCGATAGACATAATCGTGAAGCGGCTTGATCGCTTCCCATACCGACAGATTCACGATGACTTCGACGCCGAAGTGGTCAATGCCGGTGGCGTCGCCCGCCTCAGTCTGCAGACGCCATACAAAGCCTGGCGACGTTTCCGCCAAGGCGTTGATCCGGTCGAGATTCGCAACGAAATCCACCAAAACCGGAGAATCAATCGGTGCTGCGAGATGGGCGATATTCAACTGCGCGAGATGGTAGGCCGACACGATATTCTCCTGGAAGGCGTTGAAGTCTCGTAGGTTTGGCAGAGCGCAGCGAAGCCCAACGTTGGCAATCACCGAAGTGTTGGGCTTCCTTCGTCTGCCCAACCTACCCGATACGGCGCCTGCCCGATCGGGTTACTTCAACCCCCACCGGGGCTGCCGGCCGTAAAGCCGGATCGAACGGGCCATCAGCGATCGCACGGGTACGGCGGCTTGAAACCCGCCCGACCCTCACAGATAGCGCTGCACGCGCGACACCACGCGCTCCCGACCCATCGCCTCCAGCACGGCGTCAATCGACGGTGTTTGGGGCTGACCAACCAACAACACGCGCAGCGGGATGGCGACCTGCGGCATCTTGAGGCCATGTGCTTTCATCGTCGTCTTGATCGCCTCGCCAAGCGCTTCCTTGTTCCACTCGACGGTGGCAAACAGCGCACACAAATCGCTCAGTGCGCCGCGCGCAGCATCCGTGAGATGGGTTTCGAGCAATTCAGCTGACGGATGGACGTCTATATAGAACGCCTCGACCGCATCGGCCAGCTCGTTGAGCGTCGACACCCGCTCTTTGTAGAGCCCCATCAGCGTTTCGAGCTGCGGACCGGTTTCCGGGTCAACGCCGCGATGCGCGAGCCGGTTCGAGACATCCGCTGCGAGGTCACTGTCGCTGCTTTGCTTGATGTAGTGCGCGTTCAGCCAGTTGAGTTTTTCGGTATTGAACTGCGCTGCCGACGGAGTGATGTTGTTGAGGTCAAACCAGTTGATCAACTGCTTGCGCGAGAACACTTCATCATTGCCGTGGCTCCAGCCCAGGCGCGCCAGATAGTTGATCACTGCATCGGCCAGATAGCCGTCTTCGTGATACTGCATCACGCTCACCGCGCCGTGACGCTTGGAGAGCTTCTGCCCGTCGTCCCCGAGGATCATCGACACGTGGGCGTAGTTGGGCACTTTGGCATCGAGCGCGCGCAGAATATTGATCTGCCGCGGCGTGTTGTTGACGTGATCGTCGCCGCGTATGACATGGGTGATCGCCATGTCCATGTCGTCGACCACGACGCAGAAGTTGTAGGTCGGCGTGCCGTCAGCGCGCGCGATGACCAGATCGTCGAGTTCGCTATTGGCAATTTCGATCGGCCCCTTGACGACGTCCTCCCAGAGCACCGTGCCTTCCGTCGGATTGCGAAAGCGGATCACCGGCTTGACCCCGTCGGGCGGCGACGGCAAGGTTTTGCCCTCCTCCGAGCGCCAGCGGCCGTCGTAACGCGGTTTCTCGCCGCGCTCGCGCTGCGCCTCGCGCATGACGTCGAGTTCTTCGGTCGAGGCGTAGCACCGATAGGCTTGCCCCGCCGCCAGCATCTGCTCGATCACCTCGCGATAGCGGTCCATGCGCTGGGTCTGGTAGAACGGCCCTTCATCGCAATCCAGACCAAGCCAGTTCATGCTATCGACAATCGCCTGCACCGCTTCAGGCGTGGAGCGCTCGATATCGGTGTCCTCGATGCGCAGGATGAAATCGCCTTCGTGGTGACGCGCGAACGCCCAGCAGAACAAGGCCGTGCGGGCACCGCCGATATGAAGGTAACCGGTTGGGCTCGGCGCAAAACGGGTACGGACAGAAGCGAACATATCGTTGGGAATGGGCAGAAGATCGAGCGAATATTCTACGTCAAATGCCCATCTCGGCCCGCTTGACGCCACGCCCCCCGCCGCCTACAATTCGCGCTCTTTTCGGTGGGGCGGTTAGCTCAGCGGTAGAGCACTGCCTTCACACGGCAGGGGTCACTGGTTCGATCCCAGTACCGCCCACCATAAGCGACTGATTTACAACGAATATTTTCAGGCTTCGGACCGACGGATTTCCACTACGAAATCTGCACGGAAACCGTAAGCTGATAAAACCGGCTCCTCGCCGGTTTTTTTGTGGCCGAAGTGGTTGCTGTGTTGGCTGGACCCACCGATGTGGCGTAGCCCTCAGTATGTATGTGACAGGCTCCAGGCTGTCTGCGACTCCGGAGCCCGCTGCACCTATGGCATGCCAGCTTCGCGAGCCGTCCAAAGATCGTAGGCGCCCTGCTGCGCAAGCCAGCCGTCCGCCCGGCCACCCTTCTCTACCCCCAACCAGCCTTCAAGGCAAAGTGCCATCTCGGGAGAAATCGCGGCGCGGCCATTGAGGACGCGCGACAATGCAGCGCGGGTTACGCCAAGCTGTGCGGCGCCATCGGTGACGGTCAGTCCGAGTGCCGGCAATACGTCGTCACGCAAGGTTTCGCCAGGGTGCGGCGGGTTGTGCATGGTCATCATGT